>JBAXWR010000070.1:0-30443 GCA_037128295.1 Mariniphaga sp. | reverse complement strand
CTGAGAAGAAAATTGAACCCATGATCGTGGTGCTTCCAAATGGTCGGGCGATGAAGAACGACCGCGCAACCGGAAATATTTTCGACAAGGAAAAAGTGGAAGCTTTTGCCACGTTCGAAAAAGATTTGCTCAACGATCTGATTCCGTATATCAAAAAGAATTACCCGGTAATTAACGATGCTGAGCACCGCGCCATTGCAGGTTTATCGATGGGTGGCGGGCAATCGCTCAACTTTGGTTTGGGTAACCTCGACCGGTTTGCCTGGGTGGGAGGGTTTTCGTCGGCACCAAATACAAAAAAGCCTGAAGAACTGGTTCCTGATCCGGCAAAAACAAAACATCAGTTAAAATTGCTTTGGATTTCGTGTGGCGATAAAGATGGGCTGATCGGATTTAGCCAACGCACACACAATTACCTCGTAACCAACAATTTTCCACATATTTACCATGTTGATCATGGTTACCATGACTTTAAAGTTTGGAAGAATGGGCTGTTTATGTTCTCTCAGTTGATCTTCAAATCGGTAGATGTCGCTTCTTTCAATCAGATCAGCAATGGTGGAAGACCTGCAGAATCAAACATCCGTTCAGCCAAATATCCACAGATTCTGCCCAACGGACATGCAATATTTCGCATAAAAGCTCCTGAAGCACAAAAAGTTCAGCTTGATCTGGGCAAAAAATACGATATGGTGAAAAACACAGAAGGCGTTTGGGAAACGACTACCGATTCGTTAAGCGAAGGATTTCATTACTATTCATTGATCATCGATGGAGTTGCCGTTGCTGATCCTGCCAGCGAATCCTTTTACGGAATGGGCCGAATGGCCAGCGGTTTTGAAGTACCATTCAAAGGCGATGCATATTACGAAATCAGAAATGTGCCTCATGGTGACATTCGTATCAAAAATTACTATTCAAATGTCACCAACTCGTGGCGCAATTTTTACATGTACACACCTCCGGGATATGACCAGAATACATCAGAAAAATATCCTGTGCTTTACATTCTGCATGGTGGCGGCGAAGACCAACGAGGTTGGGCGACTCAGGGGAAAACCAATTTGATCATAGACAACCTGATTTCGCAAAAAAAGGCATTTCCCATGATTGTTGTCATGGTTGATGGAAATCTTCCACTAAATGGTTTTGGAGAAGAGACATTAAAAGTCTTTGAAAAAGAATTGAAGCAAAGCGTCATCCCGTTTGTGGAACAAAATTATCGTGTAAAAACCGATGCGAATTCACGGGCACTTGCCGGTTTGTCGATGGGTGGTATTCAGACACTTTATACTGGCATTAAAAATACTGACTTGTTTGCCTACCTCGGGGTGTTCAGTTCAGGTTGGATTCAACCCATGCAGAAAGATATCGCCGATGCGCAATACGATTTCATGAAAAATAATGCAGAGAAGATCAACGGCAATTTGAAACAATTCTGGATTTCGCAGGGAGGTAAAGAGGATATCGCCTGGAAGAATTGTCAAACCATGATAGCGAAATTCGATGAGATGAAAATTAAATACACTTACAGCGAATATCCGGGAGGTCATTCGTGGCCGGTATGGAGGAACAACCTCTACAATTTTGCACAACAATTATTTAAATAAGATATTGCGATGAACCAATTCACTAAATCACTGCTATTTCTGATCATGCTGTTGCCGATTGTTGGGAATACACAGGATTTACATCAAAAAGCAATATCAAAAAGAAGCAAAGAAAATTTTGATTTTAACTGGCAGTTCCACAAAGGTGACATCGCTATAAAACGAGAGGTAAAAGCTGGTGGCCAGGGTGGAATAACCGATACAAATGTGAAGATTTTAACTGCCAGAGATTCACTTATTGATTACACAAATGCAAAAAGCGCCAGAATTTATTATCCACGTGATTGGAAAGAGGTTAACCTTCCGCACGACTGGGCCGTTGAAGGCACCTTTGTGAATGACAATTCATTGGGAAACCAACCTGCTGTAAGTGGCTATTTACCAACAGGTATCGGATTTTACAGGAAAGAATTCGAAATACCGGATACAGATAAAGGAAGAAAAGTATCCATTGAATTCGATGGAATTTTCAGGAACAGTACGATTTGGGTAAATGGCCACCTTTTAGGAAACCACCAAAGCGGCTATACGCCTTCAAACTACGATCTTACAGATATTTTGCGTTATGGTAATGAAGGCAAAAACGCAATTCTCGTAAAGGTGGATGCCAGTGAATACGAAGGATGGTGGTATGAAGGTGCCGGAATTTACAGGCATGTCTGGCTCACCAAAACCGACAGGCTTCATGTTGACCGGTTTGGGACTTATATCACAACACCAACAGTTTCAGATAAAGAAGCTGTTGTAAGCATTAAAACAACATTGAAAAACGAATACAAAACGGCCAGAAACGTAACACTGGTTTCTAAAATTGTTGACAATAAGGGTGTTGTGCTGGATACAAAAACTTCTTTCCAATCGATTGAGTCCTACAGTCAAACCGAGATATCCCAATCCGAAGCTATTCAAAAACCATTGCTTTGGTCGCCAGAAACACCAAACCTTTACAAAATCCTGACCGAAGTTTCTGAAAATGGGAATCTTACAGATACTTATGAAACTACTTTTGGTGTAAGGACAATAGAATTTAACAGGAATGGGTTCTTCCTCAACGGAAAGCTTTATCCCGTGAAGGGAACCTGCAACCATCAGGATTTTGCAGGGATTGGTGTTGCCCTTCCAGATAAAATAAACGCCTACAAACTGAAGTTGCTTAAAGATTTGGGGAGTAATGGTTATCGTTGTTCTCATCATCCGCCAACACCTGAATTGCTTGAACTGTGCGACAGCATTGGCCTACTGGTGGTTGACGAGAACCGTTTTCTATCGGGCAGTGAAGAAGGCGTACAAGATTTGACGACCATGCTCTATCGCGACCGGAACCATCCTTCCATATTTATGTGGTGCATGGAGAATGAAGAACGGATTCAAGGAACAATAACCGGAACCAGGATACTCGAAACGCTCGTTGCAACTACTCATAAGTTAGATCCTTCACGTAAAGTAACTGCAGCAATGAACCATGCCCGCAACGATGGCGGTTACACCGATGTTTTAGACGTAGTGGGATACAATTATGGCGACAAACAATTGGCCTATGTAAAAGATCATGAGAAGTTTACCGACAGGGTAGAATTTTGTACTGAAGGAACAAGCTTTGTGTCAACACGCGGAGAATATGAGAGTAGCCGGGAAAAAGGCTATGTATCCAACTCTGTTATATGGCAACCCAACTGGGGACCGTATCCGGGCGAGGACTGGGCCGATATTGTAAAGTACCCCTTCCTCGGTGGCTTGTTTGTCTGGACAGGATTCGATTACCGAGGTGAACCAACGCCATTTAGGTGGCCTTGCGTAACCTCGCATTTCGGATTCATGGATATCTGCGGATTCCCGAAAGACGGCTATTATGCTTACAAAGCCGCTTGGACCAAAGAACCCGTAGTCCATATTTTCCCGCATTGGAACTGGCCTGGTAAAGAAGGGGATAGCATCAAAGTACACTGTTATACCAATTGCGAGGAAGTTGAACTGTTCCTTAATGGCAAAAGTGCAGGAAAGCAAAAAGCGATTCCCTACAAAAAACTGATATGGGGGCTTGTTTATAAACCCGGAAAACTCGAAGCCAGGGGATTTAAAAGTGGTAAATTAATCATCAAAGATATCGTTGAAACAACTTCCGCGCCAACTCAGATCACATTGACAAGCGATATGAATACCCTGAAAGCCGATGGGTGCGATGTAGCTGTCATAAAAGTTGCAATAAATGATGAAAAAGGATGGGTTGTCCCAACTGCAAATAATCTTGTGAAATTTTCGATTGAAGGGCCCGGCAGAATCATTGGTACAGGTAATGGTAATCCAACAAGTCACGAACCCGACAAAGCGAGTCAGCGTATGGCATTCAATGGATATTGCCTGGTTTTGGTTCAATCAGATAAAACGGCAGGTGAAATTCGCGTGAAAGCTTCGGGTGAAACGCTGACAACCAAAGAAGTTGTTCTTAAAGTGAAGTAATTCAATTAATTTCAGTAACGATAAACCAAATAGTATGAAAAGATTTTTTTTGTGTGGTATTGTTCTTTTTGTGTGTTCGATCGGCTCCAGCTTTGCACAAACAAAAGCCCCTGCCCCTTTCGGACCAGTTCCGAATGAAAACCAGTTGAGATGGCAGGATATGGAATATTACGCTTTTTTACATTATTCACTGAACACCTATACCAACCAGTCGTGGGGATTCGGAAGTGAAGATGTAAAGCTGTTTAATCCTGAAAAGGCGGATTGCAGGCAATGGGTACGTATTTGCAAAGAGGCAGGTATGAAGGGTATCATCATAACGGCCAAGCACCATTGCGGATTTTGCCTATGGCCTTCAAAATACACTGAATATTCGGTGAAAAATGCTCCGTGGAAAAATGGGAAGGGCGATATGATCCGCGAAATGGCAGATGCCTGCAAAGAATATGGTTTAAAGCTTGGGATTTATTTATCTCCATGGGACCGGAATAGCAAGGACTACGGAAAACCGGAATACATCACCTACTTCAGGAATCAGCTCACCGAACTTCTCACCAACTATGGCGAAATCTTCGAAGTTTGGTTCGATGGTGCCAACGGTGGTGACGGATATTATGGCGGTGCCAATGAAACCCGCAAAATTGACCGGACAACCTATTACGATTGGAAGAATACATATGCAATGATCCGCAAGTTACAGCCAAATATTGTGATTTGGAATGATGGCGGCGACCGTGGCGATCTTCGCTGGGTTGGAACCGAAGAAGGCTATGTTGGTGAAACCAACTGGAGTTTATTGAATGCCACGGGTGATGTGCCATATAATATGTTGCATTACGGTGTGGAAAACGGGAATGCGTGGGTCCCTGCTGAGGTCAATACTTCAATCAGGCCAGAGTGGTTTTACCATCCGAATGAAGACAACAAGGTGAAAACAGTTCCATTTTTAATTGAAACTTACTATAACTCCAGAGGGCGTAACGGCTCTTTATTGCTCAACTTTCCGATTATGCCAAACGGGCTGGTCCATCCGAATGACGAAAAAGCAGCGCTTGAATTTGCCAAAACCGTGAAAGAATCATTCGCAATAAACCTAGCAGAAAAAAAGAAAGCCGAAGCTTCCAATGTTCGGGGAAATGCAAAGGAATTTGGGGCAGCAATGGCAATTGATGGTAAAAAAGAAACCTATTGGGCTACTGACGACAATATAGCAAATGCCTCATTGACTATAGATTTAGGGAAACCCACCTTGTTCAACCGTTTTCTGGTACAAGAGTATATCCGTTTGGGACAACGTGTTAAAACATTTAAGGTTGAAGCACTTGTTGGTGAAAACTGGAAAGAAGTGGCAACAGCAACGACAATTGGATACAAACGAATCCTTCGTTTTCCAAGCGTTAAAGCAACAAAAGTTCGTTTTAGTATCACCGATTCGAAAAGTTGCCCGGTCATTTCCAATATCGGAGTTTACAATGCGCCGGTACTCCTTAATGCTCCTTACATCACCAGAAGCCAATCAGGTGAAATTTCGATAACGACAAATGATATCGGCCCAATCTTTTACTATACGCTCGACGGCAGCGAACCAACAACAAAATCAAATATGTATTCCGCACCTTTTCCTGCAGATGGGAAAGTGGAGGTAAAAGCAATTGCCTATGATCCAGCATCTAACAAAAGCAGTCAGGTTGGCTACGAAAAATTCGATATTTCAAAGAAGGATTGGACCCTGGTCGGCATAAGTGATGAGAAGGCCGGTAAAATCATTGATGGAAATACAACGACTGTCTGGCACCAAAGAGTCAACAAGAAAATGCCCATTGATTTAGTCATCGATTTAGGGAAAAATTATAATGTTTGTGGTTTCAAATACTTACCTGACCAGAACAGATGGAGTTCAGGCGTGATTACAAACTATGAATTTTATGTTTCAGCTGACAATATAGAATGGAAAATCGTTACTGAAGGGGAATTCTCCAACATCAAAAATAACCCTGTGTGGCAAATCAAAAATTTTCCGCAGGTAAATGCCCGATACATTAAACTGAAGGCCATCAAAAACACATCGAATAACGATGTCGCAGGATATGCCGAAGTAGATGTAATTACAAACTAAAATTTTATAAACATGAAAATATTGACCAAATTAATTCCCATTATGAAACGAGTTTTATTGAGAAATCGAATTGCACATATTTTGCTAATTATATTGATTACAGGAGGATATAGTTTTGGACAAACCCCATCAACAATCGTTGAAGACTTCAAACCGTCTTCAGTAAACCAACCCGGAAAAGAATTCCCAAAGGTCAATTCAGAAGGAAGGGTGCGTACTCAAATTAAAGCACACGATGCGCATAAGGTTCAATTGGATATTGGCGCTGTAAAATACGACCTCGTTAAAGATACAAGTGGTGTTTGGACAGGCGAATCTTCCCCACAGGACGAGGGCTTTCACTACTATCAGCTTTGGGTTGACGGTGCAGCAGTTCCAGATCCGGGTAGCCTGTACTTTTATGGTGCAAGTCGCTGGGGAAGCGGCATCGAAATTCCGGCGAAAGATCAGGATTTTTATTCCCTGAAGAATATTCCTCATGGTGAGTTGCGTGAAGTACAGTATTTCTCAGCAAGCTCAAAAAGTGTGCGTCGTGCGTTCATTTACACACCTCCCGGCTATGAAAAGGACAATTCAAAACGCTACCCTGTCTTGTATTTGCAGCATGGTATGGGCGAGAACGAAACCGGTTGGGGCAACCAGGGACACGCGAATCTGATTATGGACAACCTGATTGCAGAAGGGAAAGCTGTTCCTTTTATCATTGTGATGGAAAACAGCGGTGTTAAGTTTGACCGTCCGCGTGAACCGAAACCGGAAAGTAATGCGAAAGCCGACGCAACAACAAAAAAGCCTGCAGGCCCAATGGGTGGTTTTGATTTTGCCGGCGAGTTTAAAAACGTCCTCCTAAACGATCTGATTCCTTATGTTGAAGCCAATTATCGGATTATTGGTGACAAGGATCATCGGGCCATGGCAGGACTTTCGATGGGAGGAATGCAAACCCGTCTGATCACTTTGGCCAATCCCGACAAGTTTTCGCAAGTAGGTATGTTCAGTGGTGGCAGCATCAGCATGGAGGATATTACCAATACACCTGATTTTAAAAAGAATGTCAAATTGTTGTTCATCAGCTATGGAAGCCGGGAACTCGAAAAACCAAGAGCCGGCTTTGGTGGCAATCCGAAAGAGAACACTGAGAAGCTTAAGGAAGCTGGCTTGAATACCCATTTTTATGTCTCTCCGCAAACGGCTCACGAATGGCAAAGTTGGAGACGAAGCCTAAAAGAATTTGCAATACTTTTATTCAAAAACTAAATAATAAGATCATGAAAAAATATTTTTTGATTCTTGCATTATTACTGTCTCTGAATGGTTTATTGTGTTTTTCACAGACAAGCCTGTCAGTCATTAACGATGATTTCAAGCCTTCAACCCTGAATCAACCTGGGAAAGAGTACCCGCAGGTTAATTCTCAGGGTTATGTACGTTTCCGCGTGGAGGCTCCTCAGGCACAAAGCGTTGTGGTGAGCCTGGGTTTAGGTGGCACCAAAGGCGGCACTCCACTTGCAAAAGCAGATGATGGCTCCTGGAAGGGGATTACTGCTGGCCCCATGGAAGAAGGATTCCATTACTACCATCTTACGATTGATGGTGGAATTTTTAATGATCCGGGAACCTTAAATTTTTATGGTTCAACACGTTGGGAAAGTGGTATCGAAATACCTTCCCACGATCAGGACTTCTACGCACTGAAGGACGTAGCCCATGGAAATGTGCAGCAGATACTTTTCCCATCAAAAAGCACAAGCACCTCGCGAAGAGCTTTTGTTTACACCCCTCCTACTTATGGAAAAGACAAAAAGAATCGCTACCCAGTTCTCTACCTGCAACACGGCTGGGGTGAAGATGAAACAGCCTGGTCAAACCAGGGTCGTGCCAACCTGATCATGGACAATCTGATTGCAGAAGGAAAAATCAAACCATTCATCATTGTAATGACCTACGGAATGACCAACGAAATCAAATTTGGCGGCCTCCGGAATTTTGACATCACACCATTTCAAACGGTGCTTATCGACGAATTAATTCCTTATATCGATGCCAATTTTAACACGATTGCCGACCAGAAACACCGTGCAATGGGAGGGCTCTCGATGGGAGGTATGGAAACCCACACAATCACCTTGAACAAACCAGAAGTATTTTCATATTATGCTTTGCTTAGCGGTGGATTATACAAGCCTGAGGAAATCAAAGACAAGTCGAAAGTAAAACTGATCTTTTTAAGTTGCGGCAGCTTCGAAAACCCCGATGGCGTCAAGAAATCTGCAAGTGCATTAAAAGAGGCCGGTTTTAATGCAGTTTCCTTTGTTTCCGAAAATACCCGTCACGAGTTCCAAACGTGGCGTCGCAGTTTGCTGGAATTGGCACCGTTGCTGTTTAAAGATTAGTAAGTGGTTTGAAAATTTTCCTAAAGGAACTGGAAAACAAAATCAAATAGGTATATCACTAAATTTAAAAAACTGGTATCCATGAAATTCAAAACTTTAGCAGTCTTTTTTGTAGCGTTATTTTCATACACAATTTCTATAGCTCAGACGAACAAGCCCCTGGAAGATTTTAAACCGTCATCTGTCAATCAGTCTGGGAAGCAATTTCCTCAGGTAAATTCCGAAAGGCGTGTGCGAACAAGCATTTCAGCTCCCGAAGCCAAAAAAGTTCAACTCGATATTGGGGGTGTGAAATACGATTTGGTCAGGGACGATAAGGGCGTTTGGACCGGCGAGTCGGCACCTCAGGACGAAGGTTTTCATTATTATCTGCTAAATATTGATGGCGCATCTGTTCCTGATCCCGGAACCAAATACTTTTATGGAGCTAGTCGATGGGGTAGCGGCATTGAAATTCCGGCATCGGATCAGGAGTTTTATGCATTGAAAGATGTTCCTCATGGCTTGGTAAGTGAGAAGATCTATTTCTCGAAAATCACCAATTCGTTCAGACGTTGTTTTGTCTATACTCCGGCAGATTATGAAAAGGATGCAAAAAACCGATATCCGGTTCTCTATTTACAGCATGGAAGCTTTGAAGATGAAACAGGTTGGTCAGCTCAGGGAAAGGCAAACCTGATTCTGGATAACCTGATTGCAGCTAAAAAAGCTGTTCCAATGATTATCGTTATGGACAACGGATATGCCTACAAACCACAAAGTGGAGAAACCAATGGTCGTCCGGCTTCAGCCTTTGAAGAAGTGATGATCAATGAAATCATTCCGATGATCGATACCAAATTCAGAACCAAAGCAGATCGCGAGCATCGTGCAATTGCCGGATTATCAATGGGAGCCAACCAAACCATGCGGATCATCATGAACAACCTGGATAAGTTTGCTTTCTATGGCGGATTTAGTGGAACCTCCAACTACCCGAGTTCCGATACAATTGATACTGCATTCTTTTTAGATGGGAAGTTTAAAGATGGAGAGGCTTTCAACAAGCAAATCAAAGTTTTCTGGCTTGGACTGGGAACAAAAGAGCCCAATCCATTCCCCGGATCTGTAGGTGCGTTCCGAAAAATGTTGGAAAAGCAAGGGATTCAATACGTTTATTACGAGTCTCCCAATACCGCCCATGAATGGCTGACCTGGCGTAGAGACCTTAACGAGTTTGCACCGTTATTATTTAAATAAGACCATTTATTAAACAAAATGAAAAAAAATCGGAACTTGATTTTATTAAGCCTCCCCTTTTGGGGGAGGTTTGGAGGGGGCTTAAAAATGATAACATTTTTTATTGCCGTATTTGCCTGTCTTGTTGCCGTACAAGGTTTCGCACAGCAACCCACTCCTGTAAAAGTTCAGGAAGGAATGGTGCAGGGAATTTTTGAAAATGGGCTAACCGTTTACAAAGGAATCCCGTTTGCCGAACCGCCGGTCGGCGAACTCCGCTGGAAAGCTCCTCAACCTGCTGCTAAATGGGAAGGGATCAAACAGACAACCAAATTTGCGCCGGCCGCTTTTCAGGGTGGAAACCCACCTTCAGGGAAAAGTGAAGATTGCCTTTACCTGAACATTTGGACACCGGCAAAGTCAGCCAAAGAAAAAATCCCCGTACTTGTATGGATTTACGGCGGCGGATTTAGTTTTGGATCAACCGCTGAACCAGGATACAATGGAGAAAAATTAGCAAAAAAGGGTGTTGTTCTGGTGAGTATTGCTTACCGTGTAGGACAGCTTGGATTTCTGGCACATCCTGAATTGAGCGCCGAAAACCCGGATCATGTTTCAGGAAACTACGGAGTTCTCGACCAGATTGCAGGTCTCAAATGGATACAAAAGAACATTGCCGCTTTTGGTGGAGACCCCAATAAAGTGACCATTTTCGGTGAATCGGCGGGTGGAATTTCTGTGAGCATGTTGTGCGCCTCACCTTTGGCCAAAGGATTGTTCCAGGGTGCCATTTCTGAAAGCGGTGGTTCTTTTGGGCCGACCCGGGCGAAAACCTATCCGGGGGAAAACATGAAAACGCTGAAACAGGCAGAAGTTGATGGTATCGCGTACCTTCAAAAAGTAGGTATTTCGTCAATCGCAGAATTGCGCAAAATGGAAGCTGACAAACTTCCTATGGGTATGGGAATGGGAGGTGGCTGGCCAATTACCGATGGAGTTGTGATTCCTGATGATCAGCACAAACTTTATAAAGCAGGAAAATACAATGATATACCCGTTCTGATTGGTTACAACTCCGATGAAGGTGCAAGCTTTTCGAGGGAAAAAACTCCGGAAGAATACTATGCTGGTGTCAAAGCCCGTTACGGAAAATTTGCCGATGCTCTGATCAAAGCTTATCCAGCTGCAGAGAATTCAGTTCCGAAAACAGCCCGGGATTTAGCCCGTGATGCAGCTTTTGGCTGGCATACCTGGAGCTGGGCAAGGCTTCAGTCGCAAACTGGAAAATCGAAGGTATTCCTTTATTATTTCGATCAGCACCCTGATTATCCAAAAGATTCACCTCGTTTTGGCTTTGGTTCGCCACACGGACAGGAGGTTGGATATGTTTTTATGAACCTCGATGCCTCGAATCCACAAACGACAAAGTCTGATTTGGAAATCTCTGAAGCAATGGGAACCTATTGGACTAATTTTGCCAAATATGGTGACCCAAACGGACAGGGAGTTCCTGCCTGGCCTGTTTTCAGCGACAAAACCCCCGATGTAATGTACCTTGGACCAACACCTCACATCGAACCTGTTCCAAGTGCAGAATCATTGAAGGTTTTGGATGGCTATTTCGAATGGAGAAGAACCCCGGAAGGTGAAGCCTGGGCTAAATAATGAAACAATCTAAAAGAGAAAAAATGAAATTAAAACTGGCTTTAATCCTCATTGTGGGATTTCTTATTTCAAATAACAAAGCTTATTCTCAGGATCCCAATTTCCAAATTTATCTGTGTATAGGTCAGTCGAATATGGAAGGTGCTGCCCGAGCAGAGCTTCAGGATTCAACTGTTAATCCCCGCTTTCAGGTCATGGAAGCGGTTAACTGCGACAACCTTGGACGTAAAATGGGCAACTGGTATCCGGCTGTTCCACCCTTGTGCCGTTGCAAAACCAATCTGGGACCAACTGATTATTTCGGAAGAACGATGGTTGCAAATCTTCCGGAGAAAGTAAAAGTTGGGGTGATTGTGGTGGCTATTGGGGGTTGCAAAATTGAGCTTTTCGACAAAGACAATTACCCGGCATACGTCGAAACCGCACCGGGTTGGATGAAAGGCATGATAAAAGAATACGATGGGAATCCTTATGGCCATCTGGTTGAAATGGCCAAACTGGCTCAAAAAGATGGCGTTATCAAGGGCATTTTACTTCATCAAGGTGAATCGAATTCGAACGACAGTCTCTGGACAAGAAAAGTAAAAGGTGTGTACGACAACCTGATGAAGGATTTAAACCTTGATCCCAAAAATGTACCTTTACTGGCAGGTGAAACCGTCAATGCCGACCAGCAAGGAATTTGTGCAGGCATGAACAGAATTATTGCGACATTGCCTCAAACCCTTCCAAATTCGTATGTTATTTCTTCTGTCGGTTGTGCCGATGGACTTGATAACCTACATTTCAGTGCAGCCGGATACCGGGAATTGGGAAAGCGATACGCCGAAAAGATGCTTTCCATTTTGGGGGTTAAAATCACCAGACCATAATCAATATAATCCTCTATATCATATAGTTACAAATAAAACAGATAAAATGAAAAAATATTTTTACACGATCCTGGCGTTAATAAGCTTAACTGTTTTGAAATCAAGTCCGGTTCAGGCTCAGGATCAAACTGACAAATCTTTTTATCAGGAAGTTAAAACCTATACCAACCCGGTTTTGCCGGGCGATCATCCCGATCCAACTTTGCTGAAAGTTGGGGATGATTTCTACCATTGTGGTTCCACATTCCATTTTACGCCGTATATGCCTGTTTACCATTCCAAAGATCTGGTTCATTGGGAAATAATCGGTCGGGTGTTGCCGCCATCAAAAGCTGGGTGGGTTTCCGATCGTCCCTCAACAGGAATCTGGCAGGGAGCGATCACCTATTTTTATGGTTCTTACTGGATTTATTTTTCGGCAGGCGGACAATGGTTTTGCAAGGCTGATTCCCCCAAAGGTCCATGGACTGATCCCGTTGAAGTAAAGACCAATCCAACGACTGGTCCGCTTGGTTACGACAACTCCATTTTTATTGATGATGATGGCAGACCCTATATGGTTATTAAGAATGGACAGAAAGTAAATCGGATTCAGGAGCTTGGGAAAGATGGTCAATTAACGGGTACGGTAATGAACCTCGACTGGATCAATGCGAAATTGCAATACAGTTGGGCTGAAGGGCCTGTCATGTGCAAACGGAATGGAATTTATTACTATTTCCCTGCCGGGGATGTTTCAGGTGGTCAGTATGCAATGAGAAGTAAAGAATTGACAGCAGATTCAACCAAATGGGAGAGATTAGGTCAATTTTTTAAACCGATTTCCGACAATAACGTTGGTTTCCGCCGTCCCAACCACATGTCGGCACCTTTTCAATTGGCTGATGGAACCTGGTGGACCATTGCCCAGAGCTATGAGAAATACGATGGTGATGACTGGTCTGGCACTGGTCGTCAGACTTCACTATATCAGGTAATCTGGGAAGGGGATCGTCCCTGGGGAGTTGCTCCGACCACACAACCATTGATTAAACCGAACCTGCCACAATCGGGCCTTTTGTGGAGAAGTGTCCAGAGTGATGATTTTAATGCAGATGTTTTAAGCGACAATTGGCATTTCCTGACCAAAAAGGCTGCAGCAAATTATTCTCTTTCAGCTAGAAGAGGTTGGGTAAGACTCTTTCCGGAAACTGAACGGACCCATCTGGTTCAGAAAGAAACCGCCCATTATTATTCGGCTGTCACGAAAGTTGATCTGGATGCTACTGACGCAACTACCAAAGCCGGTATTTACCTCACCAACGGAAATCAAAAAGTAGTTGTGAAATTATATACAGGTTTCGATAACGGAAAGAAAATCATTTTCGATCTGGATAAAGAAACCCGCAGCATAGCCAACGAATTTGGGAATATCGTATTTCTGAAAATTGAACGCAACTGGCACAATTTAAGCGCCTGGTGCAGTGGTGATGGAACTACATGGAAGTCAATCGGAGACCCAATAAGTGCTGTTAATCTCGATAAAGTACAACCCAATTACAACTCATGGGTAGGCACAAGCATTGGTTTATTTGCCGAAGGAAAACCAGCTGATTTCGATTTCTTCGTTTGTAAAGATGGATTCTCACCTATACTTGCTGCTGGTTACAGCAATTATTTCGGGATCAAAACAATCAAAAAAGAAACAGGAAAAGTAGTCACCAGCACTTCTCCATATGGAGGATGGTTCATGATTTCAGGAGTTGAATTGGGAAAAAAATCTCCTTCTTCAATAGAAGTATTGGCATCTTCAAGCGCCAAAGGTAAACTTGAAATCTGGCTGGATGATTTAAAATCCGGGAAACTGATTGCCACTGTTCCTGTGAATTCAACCGGCAGCGAGGATAACTGGAAGGCCCTTACTAAAACGGTTAAGAAGATTTCAGGTCACCATGATGTGTTTGTAAAATTTCCCACAGGTAATGAAGGGTCGATACTAATCAAATCCATACGATTCGTGAAATAAAATCAACTATAAAATAGGAGAATTACCATGAAAAAGAAAACCCGTTTTTTGATCATTTTAACACTGGCGCTTAGTTTGCCTGCTGTCCTGATGTTGGTTATCGCAAAGTCAGGAGTCGTAAGCAATAGTACGCCTTCAAGGCTTGAAGGCCCATGCGACATTTATGCCGCTGCAAAAAATCCCTGTGTGGCTGCCCACAGCACCACCCGTGCCCTGTACGCATCCTATAATGGACCGTTGTATCAGGTTATGCGTCAATCGGATGGAAAGACCCTGGACATTGGCGTTGTACAACCCAGCGAAGGCGATCCCGGCGGATATGCCGATGCAGCCGCCCAGGATGCATTCTGTACCAATACATACTGCTGGATCACAACAATATACGACCAGTCAGGAAAAGGAAACCATCTTGTTCAGGCACCCCGGGGTGGATTCAGTGGACCTGCAATGGGTGGGTTTAATAACATCCCAATTGCAGACATGGCGCCGATTACATTGATGGGCCACAAAGTCTATGGTGTTTTCATCGAACCTGGGATGGGACTTCGTTGGAACGATGCCAAAGGCACTGCGGTTGACGATCAGGCTGAGGGTCAGTACTGGGTCATTAACGGACATCATTATAACAATGGGTGCTGCTACGACTATGGCAACGCAGAAACCGACAGTCGCGACGACGGCGACGGCACAATGGAAACAACCTACTATGGCAACGCCAATTACTGGTACCACGGACAAGATACAGGCCCATGGATCATGACCGATCAGGAAAACAATCTGGTGGGTTGTGTGACCAATTCGCCTGACGACAAATACTGTCCGGACCTTGCCAGTATCCCATGGCGCTTTGTGACAGCGACTGCCGATGGCGAACCACACCACTGGAGATCGATGGGCGGAAATGCGAAACAAGGTGAGTTGCAAACGATGTTCGATGGAACCCGTATGATGAACAATAGAAACAGTTATGATCCAATGCGCAAACAGGGAGCAATCCTCCTTGGAAACGGAGGCGACAACAGTAACGGTTCGCAGGGAACTTTCTACGAAGGGGCAATGACGGCCCCCGGCACTTTTCCGACGAAGGAAACCAATCAGAAGATTCAGGCAAACATTGTTGCTGCAAAGTATGATGTTCAATGTTTGAGCATTGCTCCTGCCAATGCAACCGAATCGCCTTCGGGACTTCAGACATTCTCACCAAAGTCTTCACAAAATACGACTGTAACATTCGTCAACACTACCGGTGTACCTGTGGAAGACCTTACATTGAGTTTAGCCGTGCCCAAAGGATGGAAATCGGTTGTACTAAATTCAAAAGAAACTTCGAAATTGTTTACAGAAACCATCGCACCCGGTGCAAGTGTAAGTGCAAACTTCACCGTATCTTCAAGCCTGGAACCTTTTAATGGTGATTTGGTGGGTAAAGCTTCGTGGACCAACCCGATGAGTGTTCAAACAAAATCCGAAATAGCGGTTGAAAAAGTACGCAACGTCAGTGCGGTCAGGATTAACGAATTCCGCATTAGCGATGGTTCGCAGGCCAATTCAACAAACTCATTTATTGAACTTTATAATTCCGGAGAAAGTGAAGTCGAACTCTCCAACTGGAGCCTTACCCAACATGCGACCCAAATGCCTGTCTCTTCATCGGTAAAGATACCGACCGGGACAAAGCTTGCTGGGCATGGTTTCTACCTGTTGGGTCTTTCCAGCTCAGGACTGGCAGTTCCTGCAAAAAATGGAGAGACAACCCTTTTCGTTAGGAGTACAACCGGATTGTCGGTAGGTGATAAGATTGAAATCGGAACAGGCACAGGTTTAGAATCCCGCAAAATTACAGGCATTTCTACACCAACGGAACCCGAGCAGGCTGCTGCACCTTTCAGACGCCGAAGCGCACCTGGAACCCCAACAACAGTATGGCAACCGCTTCCTGATGGTCCGGTAATCACGATTCCTGCCGGATCGACCAATATACCGGTTACAAGTGTGGATGGATTCGAAGTGGGTAAGAAAATGGCCATCGGATATGGTGCAACTTATCCAACTGTTGCACAAGCCATTGAAAAATATGAGGTCGTAACCATCACCAAAGTTGGCAAACCAGGCACTCAGGCATGGCTCTCTATGGATGCGAAGACAGGAGACACCAACATCAAGGTATCATCCGTAGAAAATATCTCTGTCGGCGACAAGATCAGATTGGATATTGCCAGTGAGGGACATGGGATTGAAACGGTCACAGTGACGCGTGTTGGTACAAAATCGGTCCGCAACTCTTTGGGTGGACCTTTAAAAAGTACGGAAGACCCCGGTACCGGGCTCGATCTGGCCGAACCGTTGAAGTACAATCATTCTTCCAATATACCATTTAGTGTCAGGGGAACTGGGATCAGCTTCGAGCCTGCAACAGCTTTTGCTCATTCGAGTAACGAGCCTGTATTGCCGCTCGTCTTTAATATCACCATCGACCAGGCACTGGCCAATAATCACGAGATAGATGCAGTCGTCAGTGACGAAAAAGCCATAAACTCAGGTTATCAGGGAACTCCAAAACCCAATCAATTGTTTGGCGGCCCTGTACTCTCTGCCAGTGCTGGTAACATGATCTTACGTGACGCAACCGGTAACGTTGTTGACGGCCTTAACTATGGCGGACTTGTAGATCCATGGGCTGCTGAGGGTTATCAGGGGATCTCTGGCACAGGGGCATACGGAAGCTTTGTCCCTTCTCCCGTAACGAACAGAGGTTTCAGGGGGCTATCTGCACAAACCAGTCAGCCGAACAAGAGCGCAGGTCGTTACCCGGATGGAGCGGATACTGATAGCAATGGCCGGGATTTTCTTTTACAAAACACAACCACCCTTTTAACTGCAATTCCAGCCGGTTCAAATAATATTAAAGTAGCCAGTGTTGCAGACTTTAGTATTGGTCAGAAGGTGATCATTGGTTCAGGCCCAAATAGCGAGAGCACAATTATTGCAATCATTGGCACAACCGGAGGGACAACTCTAGGTACTGCCTCCAAGGTAGGAGCAAAAGTTATCTCTGTTGCCAGCGTTGAAGGCTTTGGTGCAGGACAGACTATTACCATCGACAGTGGTGCAAATCTTGAAAAAGTGGTTATCACATCCACCTATGCCGGACGTCGTCGTTTTGGTGACCGCAACAATAATCCGATCGACTCTATCACGGTCACTGCGCCGCTTATACATGAACACGCTACAGGTGCTCAGGTCTCCGGAAGTGGTATTACACTCGCCATGCCTTTGACGAAGACTCATGACATCAATGATCAGGTTGCCAGTAATGTTCCAACACCCGGTGAACCCAATCAATACATCAAGAAATAATAGAAATAATAGAAATACAATTGTATTTTGGTTACGCACTACAACAAGACAATTATTCCACGATCATGGCCCTGGTGGCGATGGATAATAATTGTATTAAATGTACTGGCACTTATTTTGAGTACCTATCTAAGCTGGCATTATTTGGAGGGTAGTTCAATGGCTGGCTGTGGTGGGGGTAGTCCGTGCGAACAAGTTCTTCGTAGCCAGTGGTCGATGTTGGGTGGAGTGTTGCCTGTTAGTGGATTAGCAGTTGGGGTTTACCTTGCCATGCTCCTTTCTGTTTTTTTTATTGGCCCGGAAACTGAGGCACCGATTCGACGCATGGCATGGAGCGCGATGTCGATACTCTCCGGGATAATCGCCGGTAGTGCTGTGTGGTTTACCATCATCCAGAAATGGGTTATTGGGGCTTTTTGCCTATATTGTATGACTACCCACATCACTGGACTTTTGTTGGCCACACTGGTTATCTGGCGAGCCATAAAGGAAATTGATAATCAATACAATAGAATCAAACCGGTAAGTCAAAAAGTATCCAAAAGTAGCTCACCAACCGATCCAAAGCGAGTTATTGGACTCGCCATGATTGGACTGATGATGGCAGGTATTATGGCCGCATCTCAGGTGGTCCTGGCTCCTGAAGCTGTTTATGCCGATGGGGAGTCACATAATAAGCTGCCTGTAATCGATTATCATACTGCTCCAATTGTCGGATCTTCGGATGCGCCCTATGTTGTGACCTTACTCTTTGATTATCAATGTCCACATTGTCAGAAAATTCATTTTATGCTCGACGAAGTGGTTCGTCGGTATGCAGGAAAACTGTCGTTTGTCTTGTGTCCCACACCCTTGAATACGCAATGCAATCCATACATTCCACGGGATGTTGATGCATTCAAAAACTCTTGTGAACTGGCCAGAATCGGTCTGGCGGTTTGGCTTATAGATAGAGCAGCATTTTCTGATTTTGAAAACTGGATGTTCACGTTTGAGTCAGGCAACGGCTGGCATCCGAGAAGCCTTGAAAGCGCTAAAGCAAAAGCGATTGAATTGATTGGTCGGGCGAAGTTCGACACCGCTTCCGCAGATCCCTGGATCGGACAGTATTTGCAAAACTGTATTCAGATTTACGGTCAGACGATTCAAGGTGAGAAAGGCGGTATTCCGAAAATGTTGTTTGGTTCGCGATGGCTAATTCCCGAACCGCAAAATGCAGACGATCTTATTCTGATTTTGCAGAAGAGCCTGGCTTTGCCAAAGCCTTAACCAAGTGGAATATACTTTTAAATTACTAAATATAAGGTAATTAGATAATATATAAGATAATACATAAATTTTGAAAATGAGAACATTTTATTTGAGTTTGATTCTGGCATTTGTTTTTGCTTTTGTTGCAAAAGCACAGGACAACGGAGCAAAAAATCCAATCATTTACGCCGACGTTCCTGACATGTCGATGGTTCGTGTGGTCGATACCTTTTACATGAGCAGCACCACGATGCACATGAGTCCGGGAGTGCCTATCATGAAATCAAAAGATTTAGTGAACTGGAAAATCGTTAACTATGCTTATGATACATTGGCCAATGTTGATGCGATGAATCTCGTAAACGGGAAAAGTACCTATGGCAAAGGATCATGGGCCAGTTGCATCCGATATCATAAAGGCACATTTTATGTTTCGACGTTTGCACAGACAACAGGAAAAACCTATATTTTTTCGACAAAGGACATTGAAAAAGGTCCATGGGTTGAACATTCTTTCAAGCCTTCGTATCATGACAACACTCTCTTTTTCGACGACGATGGACGGATCTATCTGATTTTTGCTGCTGGTAAACTCAGAATTCTTGAATTAAAAGAAGATCTTTCAGGAATTAAAGAAGGAACAGAAAAGGTATTGATCGAAAATGCCAGCGCCCCTGCCGGAGATAAGATCATGTTAGGGGCTGAAGGTTCTCAGCTTTTCAAAGTGAATGATAAATATTATCTGTTCAACATTACCTGGCCGCGGGGCGGAATGCGTTCGGTGGTTGTTCACAGGGCCGATCAGATTACAGGTCCTTACGAAGGCAGGCTTGCCTTTCAGGATCAGGGTGTGGCTCAGGGCGGTATGATTGATACACCCGATGGCCACTGGTTTGCTTACTTGTTTCAGGATCACGGATCGGTTGGACGAATTCCTTATCTCGTGCCAATAAAATGGGAAAACGGCTGGCCGGTAATTGGTATAGACGGAAAGGTACCCGAATCACTTGGCCTCCCTGCCAGTAAAGGTTTGATTCCCGGAATAGTCAACAACGATGAGTTTATCCGCAAAAAAGGAGAACCTGCCTTACCATTGGTTTGGCAATGGAACCACAATCCCGATAACAGCCTCTGGTCGGTTTCGGAACGCAAAGGTTATCTGCGCCTGAAAACCGGACGGAGCGATACCTTATTCCTAAAATCAAGAAACACCCTGACCCAACGGACTTTCGGCCCTCAATGTTCAGGGTCTACACTGATCGAAACTTCAGGATTAAAAGAAGGTGATTTTGCTGGTTTAACTGCCTTCCAACGAAAATTTGGACAGGTTGGTGTTAAAATCGTGAACGGACAGAAATTTGTGTTTATGGTGAGCAACAAAACCGACAAACCTACTGAATTAGAATGCGTTCCCCTTATGCAAAATAAGGTTTACCTGAAAATTGATTGTGACTTCAGGGATAAGGTGGATATCGCCAATTTCTTCTACAGCCTCGATGGTAAAAAATGGTCCATTATCGGCGGGCCGCTTAAAATGGAATATACACTGATGGAACACTTTATGGGCTATCGATTCGGATTGTTCAACTATGCATCAAAAACTCCGGGCGGGTTTGCCGATTTTGATTACTTTCATATCAACAATCAGATTTCAGAAAAATGAAAAACTACGCATTGTTTGTTGTTTTTGTAATTATTTCAATTTCAGCGAATGCTGAAATTGGCCATCAGCTTTGGCTGCGAAACTCCAATCCAAAACCGGTGAATGTGGTTTGCGTCAAAACATCGCCTACGTTGACACTTGCCAAACAGGAACTTCTTAAGGAATGGAAGGGGGATGCAGAAGCCTCAGTTTCTCTTGTCATCAAAGCCGACAAAGCTATCCATGGCGATGGGTACCGTATCAGTAAAAATGCTATTCAAGCCAATACTGAAAATGGGATTTTGTATGGTGTTTACGATCTTTTGCGTCGTCAACAAACCGGGGATGTCCTACAGGAGGAAATATGTAACCCATCCTACGATCGCCGAATACTCAACCATTGGGACAATGTTGACGGCTCGATTGAGCGTGGGTATGCCGGTAAATCTATTTTCTGGCGGAAAGGCGACGATGCCCTAACCGTCACTGAAGCCGATAAAATGCTGTGGCAGGAATATGCCCGTGCCAATGCTTCAATTGGTATAAACGGTTCTGCCCTGAATAATGTGAATGCATCCCAACTGATGCTGACAAACAATTACTTGCAACGTGTAAAAGCGATTGCTGATATTCTGCGTCCTTACGGAATCAGAACCTATCTTTCTGTAAAATTCTCCTCACCAGCCCTGATTGGAGGCTTAAAAACTTCAGATCCGTTAAATCCTGAAGTCGCAAAATGGTGGAAAGACAAAGCCAAAGAGATTTATAGCCTGATTCCGGATTTTGGTGGATTTCTGGTGAAAGCCAACAGCGAAGGGCAACCCGGACCTCAGGATTTTGGGCGCACCCATGCCGATGGTGCCAACATGCTGGCAGATGCCGTCAAACCCTTTGGTGGAATTGTCATGTGGCGTGCATTTGTGTACAGCGCTTCAAACGAAGACCGGGCCAGTCAGGCCTATCATGAATTTATGCCACTCGACGGACAGTTCAGGGATAATGTGATCATTCAGGTAAAAAACGGTCCTGTCGATTTTCAGCCACGTGAGCCATTCAGCCCGCTTTTTGGAGCCATGAAAAAAACGACGGTAATGCCCGAATTGCAGATTACACAGGAATACCTTGGACATTCCATTCACCTGGCCTTTTTGGCACCTATGTGGGAAGAATTTCTGCAAAGCGACACTTACCAGAATGGTCCCGGAAGTACAGTTGCCCGTTGTACAGATGGGAGTATTTTTCCCCAGAAATATTCGGCCATTGCGGGTGTAGCCAACATTGGCCTCGATGCCAACTGGTGTGGACATCATTTTGCTCAGTCAAACTGGTACGCCTTTGGCCGTCTGGCCTGGAACAGCTCCTTAACAAGCGAACAGATTGCTGACGAGTGGATTAAACTGACTTTTGGTAAAACAAATGATAATCAAGAAGTTTCAACCATTGACTGGAATCTTAATTTTCTGTCCCCTGTGAAACAGATGATGATGGATAGCCGTGAGGCAATTGTCGATTTTATGATGCCACTTGGATTGCACCACATTTTTTCTGCGAACGGTCATTATGGTCCTGGTCCATGGTGGGCACCACCGCGAATGAGAAAAGACTGGACTCCACCCTACTTCCATCAGGCTGATACACTGGGAATCGGATTCGATCGGACAAGTAAGGGAAGTAACAACCTCAGCCAATATCAGGAACCACTTCGTTCCGAATTAACTAACCTTTCAACTTGTCCTGAAGGTTACCTTTTGTGGTTCCATCATTTGCCCTGGGACTATAAATTGAAAAGCGGACGATCTTTGTGGGATGAGTTGTGTATTCACTATGACGCTGGTGTACAACAAATCAGGCAGTTCCAGAAAATTTGGGATCAAGCTGAGCGATATGTTGATCATGATCGCTTTGTGGATGTGCAGAAAAGACTGCGCGACCAGAGCCTCAACGCACTCGAATGGAAAGATGGTTGTGTTTTGTACTTCCAAAAGTTTAGCCGAAAACCCATCCCTGACAATCTCGAACGGCCTATGTATAATCTCGACTATTTAATTGAAAAAGACACAAAAAGAGTTGGCAACTATTAACCATTGCCCTGACTGCAAATGAAATAAACTGAATAAAAATCACATTTCAACTAAAATGAAAATTCACATCTCTCTGATATTAAGTTCTTTATTGCTTTTGGCAAACTATCTTTCAGCTCAGAATCCAATCGTTCGCAACCAATTTTCTGCCGACCCGACAGCAAGGGTATTAAACGGCAAAGTCTATGTATTTCCTTCGCACGATATTCCAACACCTAAAGATCAGAAACAATTGCGAAAAGATTGGTTCTGTATGGCAGATTATCATGTGTTTTCTTCTGAAAACCTGACCGACTGGACCGATCATGGGGTTATTGTAAGCCAGAACAAAGTGAAATGGGTCGATTCAACCTCTTACAGTATGTGGGCGCCCGATTGCATTGAACGCAACGGAAAGTACTACTTCTATTTTCCCGCCAACAAAAACGTAGTGGATGCAAACGGCAGAAAGGGTTTTGGTATCGGAGTTGCGATAGCCGACAAACCGGAAGGACCGTACAATACTCTACCTGAACCTATAAAAGGTGTGAACGGTATTGATCCCAACGTGTTTATCGATAAGGATGGACAAGCCTATTTGTATTGGGCTTTGGGTAATATTTTTGTGGCGAAGTTGAAGGACAATTTGACTGAATTGGCTTCAGAGCCACAGATTATAGCAAATTTACCGCAGAAAGGCTTGAAAGAGGGTCCGTTTTTGTTTGAACGCAACGGCATTTATTACCTGACCATCCCGCATGTGGAAAACAAAATCGAACGGCTCGAATATGCTATTGGAAACAATCCGATGGGACCTTTCAAAATGGCGGGAGTCGTTATGGACGAATCGCCCATGAACTGCTGGACAAATCATCAATCATTTGTCGAGTACAAAGGTCAGTGGTATTTGTTCTATCATCAGGATGCCTATTCACCTAAATTCGATAAAAACCGGTCAATTTGTGCCGACAGTCTTTTCTTTAATGCTGACGGCACAATCCGGAAAGTTACACCCACCTTGCGTGGTGTTGGTCTGACCATGGCAACAAATAGAATTGAAATTGACCGTTACAGCAGTAAAAGTGAAACCGGTTCATCGATTGCTTTTCTGGATTCTACAAACACCTTCAATGGTTGGAAAACAAAACTAGAAAAAAACGGATGGGTGAAGTACAACTCGGTCGATTTCGGTAAAGATAAGTTGAAAAAACTGAAGATCAAGGCTTTGGCAAAAAACGGAAGCACCTTGCAAATCCGAATAGATAAAATCGATGGTCCAGTGATTGCCGAAGTTAGAGTGCCTGAAGGAACAATCTGGAAGACTGTTGAAGCAAAAGTGGCCAGACCCCAAAAGGGAATTCACAACCTGGTTGTAGTACCAAAGGATGAAAATCAGGTTGAAATTGATTGGGTACAGTTTAAGTAGCCTCCCATATGAAACGTTTAATCATTAATAAATCAACTATATAACTCTGTAAAGTTTCAAAATCACTGTTCAACAATCCAAAAATTTACAATCCTATCGAAGCCTAAAATTTCAGTTCCATCCAACTGGGAAATGGAAAGTTTTGGCGTTGTTTGGCTTTATGCAACGCCAGAATTGGATAAGATAAAATTGTATCTTTGACGTAGGTCGTTGATTGGATTGGAAAAAAGAGGTGAATTTGCATGAATAAATATAAAGCATTAATTTTCTGTATTTTAGCTATCATTATTAGTTTTACATTCACGCAGAATGTTTTAGGTGTAAAATTTTATAGCATTAATTCTTTGTATGGGATTTCGATGCGGGAGACCAACTCCGTGTGTCAGGATGACAATGGATTTGTTTGGGCTTCTTCAAAAATGGGTATTTTACGTCTATCAAAAGACAATTATCATATTTACCAGCTACCCTACGAATCCACTGACTTTTATAAAGTGAGACTAATCTACAAGGACTTCAAATTGATTGCTTTTACCAATAATGGGCAGGTTTTTAACTATAATCCGGTATTCGACAAGTTTGAACTGATTCTAAACCTTAATCAAACTTTGATGGATGTTTTGATTGACGATAAAGGCATTTGCTGGATCTCAACCTCTTTAGGGTTGTATAAATATCAGTCAGGAAAACTTTCCATAGCTTTTGAATATGTATCGAGCAGATATACAACAAATTGGCACGATTCTGGAAATATAATTATAGCCAAGCAGGATGGAATCTGGCTTTTTAATATCAATTCTTTGGAGAAGAAACACATTTATGAAAATAAAAATCTAAACAATGTTGAGTTTTCTTCGATTTATTTCGATAAGGATCAGAATAAACTTTGGCTCGGAACAATGTCAGAAGGATTGTTCCTGTATAATTTCATCAATGGAACTTGTTCAAATAAATTAAGCTCAGTTTTCCCTGAGCAACCAATCCTTGCGATTACAGAGAATTCTGATTCTACCTTTTTAATCGGAATTGATGGTCAAGGCATTTGGGAACTTGACAGGAGAGATCAAAAGATACTGAAT
This sequence comes from Mariniphaga sp., assembly GCA_037128295.1. GTDB lineage: Bacteria > Bacteroidota > Bacteroidia > Bacteroidales > Prolixibacteraceae > JAAFHB01. Next base: position 5,292 of record JBAXWR010000070.1, on the reverse strand, counting down.
ATTTACAAAGAAAGTTTAGATACCCCATTTTCCTTACGGGGAAATGGCGTCTATGACCTGTTTTGTGACAATACCAGAAGAGTATGGGTTTGCACTTACAGTGGTGGGCTGTCGTTTCTTGATCAGGCATCTTCAACAATAAATCAAATCGTTCATCTGCCAAATGATGCGAATTCATTAATAAACAACGACGTGAATAGCATTATTGAAGACCGATGGGGAAAGCTATGGTTTGCAACAAATAATGGGATTTGTTGTTGGGATTTATCCACCAATAAATGGAGCAGATTTTACAATGATAACGAATCACAAGCTCAGGTATTTCTCACGCTTTGTGAAGATAATCAGGGAAAAATATGGGCAGGAACTTATTCTTCTGGCTTGTATATATTGGATAGTAGAACAGGCAAGGAACTGGCTCATTACAATAAAAATGGGAAAGGCTCACCTTTGAACAATGATTTTATATTTAATATACTTAAAGATAATAGTGGAGATATTTGGTTAGGAAGCGTTGGTGGAAAGGTTATTTGTTATTTTTCAAGGGAGAACCGATTCCGTATCTATTCTGACCAGACGATTGGATGCTTTGCTGAATTGAATGATAATCAGATTCTTTTAGGGTGCAGCGATGGATTGAAACAATTAAACAAACAAACTGGTGAAATCAAGCAATTGGTGACCGGTTTGCTGATTCGTGATCTTCTGGTGATGGGAGAAGATATTTGGATTTGCACCTCCGGAGATGGATTGATCAGGTTTAATTCAAAGAGTGGCAAAACTGAAAAGTTTACGGCAAAAAAAGGATTACCCTCGGATTTTATTAATAGCATTAGCTATTCAAATGATTATTTGTGGTTGGGAACGGAAAATGGATTATGCAGGTTTAACCCAAAGAATACAGATGTACTTGTCTATTCATCAACCTATTTACTTTCAAAGACTTCATTCAATAGCAGTTCGCATTTCAGATTAAAAAATGGTCAGATAGCTTTGGGAACCAATAATGGAGTGGTGATTTTTGCTCCAAATATGGTCGAAGTGTCTTCGACAAAAGGGAAAATCTTTATTCAGGATTTAATGGTTGCAGGTCGTTCAATCAGGGATATTCCGTCATTCAATCTGAAAACCCCCATTGATAGTTTACAGGAATTAAATCTTAAGTATTTTCAAAATACGATTAGCCTTGAACTGGTTTCACTGGGTCTGAAATACGGATCAAAATTTTCGTGGAAAATGGAAGGATTCGATAAGCAATGGAGTCAGCCGACCGGAAACAACCTTATTACTTATACGAATATTCCGAGCGGCCACCTTATATTAAAAATTAGACTTTATGACAGTTCGCTGAGCAATGTTTTGGCCGAACGGTCGATAAAAATAAATTCAATTCCTCCTTTTTGGAGAACAGTATGGTTCTGGGTACTGATTATTATTGTGATATCGGGAATCCTGCTGTTATATTTGCTTTATTACATTAACCAGTTGAAACAGGAGCATACAGAAGAAAAGGTGAGATTCTTTACCAAAACAGCACACGATATCAGAACTTCGCTGACTTTAATAAAGGCTCCTGTCGAGGAGTTAAGCAAAGAAAAAAACTTAACCGAATCGGGAAAGTATTATTTAAATCTGGCCATTCAACAGGCAAGGCAACTCAGCTCGGTTGTTACACAATTGATGGATTTTCAAAAGGTTGATATTGGCAAGGAACACCTTATGTTATCAATGACAGACATTATAAAACTGATCTCAAACCGTAGGATTATGCTGGCTTCTTTAGCAAAGAGTAAGAACATCGAACTTGTGTTTGCTTCCGATCGGGAGAATTACCTGACGGCCATCGATGAGTCAAAAATGGAAAAAATCATTGACAACCTGATTTCCAATGCCATAAAATATTCACACGACAATAGTCAGATTCAGATTGATCTCAGATGCGATGATAACAAATGGATGCTTCACGTGAAAGACAATGGGATTGGCATCTCTAAAAAGGGTCATAAACAATTGTTTAAAGAATTTTACAGAGGCGACAATGCGATCAATTCCAAAGTTGTCGGTTCAGGCATTGGACTTTTATTGGTTAAGAATTATGTTGCCATGCATGGTGGAAAAATAATTTGCAAAAGTCAGGAAAATGTCGGAACAACATTTCAGGTCGTATTTCCGTTCAAATCGATTTCAAAAAAGTCAGAAACGAAGATGAGCCTTTCGGATATTCCAACTGGATCAGGTCATAAGATTGACATTTCTCAGCAAACAGAATCAGAAACCGGGAATCAATCTTCAAAAGTAATGAAAGTTTTGATTGTCGAGGATAATGATGATCTTCTGAATTTTATGAAGAGCATACTCAGCAATGATTTTAAGGTGTTTACAGCTGTTGATGGTAAGAAAGCGTGGGAGTTCATTTCGAAACAAATCCCCGATCTGGTTGTATCAGACGTTATGATGCCAAATATGGACGGTTTTGAATTGTGCAGGATCATGAAATCGACCTATGAGACTTCACACATTCCCATGGTCTTACTGACAGCCTTGTCGGAAAAGACAGATCAGTTGCATGGTTTGGGACTGGGTGCAGACGATTATTTAACCAAACCTTTCGACATGAATCTTTTGATTCAAAGAATCAAGTCGGTTATTCGCAACCGGAAGGTTGTCAGGGAAAAAGCATTGAAGCTAATCAATAGCGATTTAAATGAACCCATACTTGCAAACGAACTCAACGATAAATTTGCAAAAAAAATGTTGGAAGTTGCCAGGGTCAACATTTCCAATGCTGAATTCGACAAGGAGAAATTCGCTTCGGCAATGAATGTCAGTTCATCACTGCTTTACAAAAAAATGAAGTCACTTACCGATCAATCACCAACCGATTTTATTAAAACCATCAGGCTCAATCATGCGGTTGAATTACTGCAGTCAGGAAAATACTCAATTACTGAAGTAAGTGAACTTTGCGGATTTGCCAGTTTAACCTATTTTGGAATCGCATTCAGGAAGCAATTCGGAAAATCACCATCCGAAATTTCAGAATGAAGCAATAGATACAGTAAAGTCTGTTTATTTAATCTGGCATCGGTTCATATTTATCCAAAACATAGATTCAAATCGCTATAATTTAGAGTCTGTTCCTGAAGCTATAGGTACTTTTGCTTCGTTAGATTTAGTAAATGCGTGTGAATAGAGAGGGATACCGTCCGATTACAAATCGTTCGGATCCCTTTCTTTGTTTTCCAATTGACCAACTGTAAATAAGTAGTAAAAATAATTTCAAACCTGATTTTCCCTTAAATCAGAAATTTCAATAGTCCAAATAGGTCAGATCAGGAATTATTGCATTAAACAACAGTATATCTGCTATTTATAAGTTATATAACAAATAAGTGATTTTTCAGATATATCCAAAACATAGAATCAAATCGCTAAAACATAGAGTCTGAACATGAGATCTGTTACATTTTTGTAACCTCAAATTAAGACAATTAAACCCAAATAAAATATGCACAAAAACAAAGGTCCTTAGTGGTCTGGCTAACAACCAACTGGTTATTGTCGGAAAAGAATAGCCGATATTGCCTTGAATTACTTTATTAATAATTAAAAAATGAAATGTATGAAAAAAAACAAGTTATTACAGGTAGTCCTCCTGATACTACCTATTTTGCTATTTTCACTTTGGAGTTTTGGGCAATCCACCAAAGTGCAAGGTACTGTAACTGATGAAAGTGGAAGTCCGGTGCCTGGTGTGAATGTTGTTGTAAAAGGAACAACTGTAGGTATTATTACCGATATTAATGGAAAATTTCAGATTGAAGCTGGTACTAAATCAACTCTGACTTTTTCGTTTATTGGGTATAAAACCTTGGAGATTCCGGTTGCAAACAAAAAGGAAATAAATGTAAAGCTTTCCCCTGACAATTTACAAGTAGATGAAGTGGTTGTTGTAGGTTATGGTACTTCAAAGAAAAGCGATATTTCCGGTTCCGTTGTTTCAGTCAACACTCAGGAAATGATGAAAAAAGTACCTACAAACATTTTGCAAGGTTTGAAAGGTCAGGCAGCTGGAGTAGTGGTTTCAGCACAAGACGGTTCTCCGGATGCGAACAGCGCTGTTCAAATCCGGGGTGTGGCAACTATTAATGGTGATACCAAACCTTTGTATGTAATTGACGGTGTCGTAGTAGGCAAAGATGCCAATTTCCTAAATCCAAGTGATGTAGAAAATATTGAGATTTTGAAAGATGCTTCTGCTACTGCCATTTACGGTTCAGCTGGTGCCAATGGTGTGATCATGGTTACGACCAAGCATGGTGCGGTAGGTAGTGCACGTATTAATTTTACGGCTGACTTTGGTGTCCAAAATTTGGCTGCAACATTGGCAGTTGGCGATGTAGAGCAGTATGCAAAAAATATTCGTCAGGCCCGTATAAACGATGGTACGATTCTGGCTAATCCGATCTTTTCTGCACAATACGATGGTAAAAGAAAGAACATTGACTGGCAAAAGGAAATGACACGTCCTGCCCTTAGACAGCAATATACAGCTTCTGCTCAGGGGGGTACTGAAAAAACCCAGCAATTCTTCTCATTAAGTTATTTGAATCATGACGGTATTGTGATCAATTCGAATGCTAAACGGATAACAGCCCGTGCAAGTATCGTTAGTAAAGTGGCCAATTTCCTCGAAATTGGTGGAGACATCAATTTTATTCATAGTGAATCACGCGGTAACAATGCAGGTCTCGGTAATAATGGGAACCTTTCTTCAATCCGGGATATGGCATTCCTTTGTCCTACAATGGATTATATAGATCCTTCGACAGGCGTCCTGGTAAGTCCTAACGTTAAAAACGCCAATGGAACTTTTGGTACCCCTATCCAGGGGAATGTCGGCTCGTTCGATGGAAATCTGGGAAATAATATTGTTGCTGAACAGATGGAACAGACCGGTATATCCAAGCATAACCAGACAATTATCAGTGCTTATGCGAATATTAAATTGTTAAAAGGATTATCATTTAAAACTGTAGGATCTTATAATTTTTCCGCTGACAACTGGTATAACTTCTGGGGTAATAAAAAACGTTACATGCCCGACGGTGTAACACAGGTTACATTGTATAATTACGATACCAAGTACTATCTGGGAATCAACAATAGTAATAACAATACTCTCCAGCTTGAAAGTTATTTGACTTACAATTGGCAGAATGAAATTCACAATGTGACTTTGATGGCTGGTAATTCGGTAAGCAGGCAGTTCGGAAACTGGAGTAATGCTTC
>JBAXWR010000007.1:0-66204 GCA_037128295.1 Mariniphaga sp. | reverse complement strand
ATCATGTGAGTCTTTTATTCGTTTGGGAATTGCGATACCAGTATCGACAATTGACATTGCTTCTTCGATGCTGAACCGGGTGCCTTCGATATAATTTGAAAAGTATCCTTCGAAGAACGAAAACAAGCGGAAAGAAATTTCGTCCGTATTTTTATTGTGTCTTTCAACAAAAAAACGGTCTTTCAGCGCATCGAACAAAATTGAAAACAACTCTACACGCGATCCATCATATGGTGTTCCGGTCGCTCTTGCTTTAGCCAGGTTAGAGGTCAATACATCTGAACTATGTGTGGTTAACAATGCAGAGATGATGATATTGAGCTTTTCAAATTCACTTTCCATATTGAGAGCAGTCGAAACCTCCCGCAATTTGTCCCTGAATAGATTGAGTTTATCTTCGCCTTGGATCAGTATCATTCTTTCCAATCTCTCTTCAATATATGAAAGCGGTAGGATCTTTGATTGTTCTCCTTTTCTTTTTGAAGTTTGCATACATTCTAACATCCAACGATATTCTGAGGAAATATAGATGCCATTTAACGAAATATCGCTTACTAATGCCTTAGGCCCTTCGCTTATATTGAGGATTACTCCAGGCAGGTCGGTTATTTTTTTTCGATAGTTATACGTCAGGTAGAACTCTCCCTCTCCGTTTGGTCTTAACTCCTGGGCACTTCGGTGACTAATGACAGCATCTGGATATCGCCACGTCAATATCCCGATAAGATTACGTTTAATAATATTCACTTCGCTATCAATTAGATTAGTCGTGTAGATACGAGGTGCCAATTTCTTTAACCGTCCCTCCTTTTCCGCTTTTGTCAAATTCCGGGAAACCGTTGGATCAGATGAAGAAAATATAATTTCTTTTGAAAAGTCGATTTTTGGTGTCATACAAATTATTTCTCACAAAACATCAAAATTACAAATATCCTCCCGCATAACCAAGTATTGCACAAATAATATCTCGTTTAAGGAATATAGTGTAGCATTATCAATTGAATGTCCTGCTTAAGAGAAAAGGTGAATTAGCTCAATGGTTTGAGCCAAGAAGAAAAAGAAATCATTTTGGAGTATCACAATGCTTGTTCAGTAAATAGATAGTAGTTGTGTTCTTGTTAAGGTTCGTTTTGTTTTTTTCAACCCCTTTGCCGGAAACGGCGAGGAGGGGCTGGCAATGTGGTCTGTATTGGTTTCTAAATTAAAATTTAAAGCTGGCAATATGGATTTCACTGAAATAAGCACAGGAATAAAGACCGTAATCAGTCGTAGAACAGGACCTTCAAGCTTGAAGCCGGAAAAATTGGCGACTTCCTTGCGGATGATAACGATAAGCTGATACAAAATCCAGATTATTAAAATGCAGTCAAAAAGAGTACTTGCAAAACTACTCCAGGTTGGGTAGTTTTGCAGGATACTTCAAAAAAAGGCCACTGGTTAAATCAACTTGATCTGGGCACTTTGCCCATTTCCTGATAGCCTGGCGCATGATTTAAAATTTTATTCAGTTCTAAAAAAAACAAACATGTCACACTCGATACTATACAAATTACGACCATCTCTTTTGATACTGATGATGGTTACCTTGCATACGACAATGATGTATGCCCAAAAGACAGATATTTTACCCAAGATGAAAATTTCGCTTCAAAAGATGGTACCCTCCGCACCCGACACCGGCAAACTGGTAAGGGCGCACGACATTCAGAACTGGAATCCCAATGAAACTGCGATCATCATCTGCGATATGTGGGACAAACACTGGTGCAAGGGAGCAACAGAAAGAGTGGCAGAAATGGCACCATTTGTAAATAATGTTGTCACCCTGGCCCGCGAAAAAGGGGTATTCATCGTTCATGCCCCCAGCAGTTGCATGGATTACTACAAAAATTCCCAGGCTCGTAAATTGGGACAAAAATTCAACAGCAAGAAAGCGAAGGGAATCATCAGCGACAGCAAACTAGCCTCAGAAAAAGAGGCTGCATGGCCCATTGACCAATCTGACGGGGGGTGCGCCTGCGGGGTTGAATGTCAGCAGGGATCTCCCTGGACCCACCAGATTGATGCAATAAAAATTCACGACAAGGATGCCATCAGTGACTCAGGCGCAGAAATCTATGGACTCTTTGCCCAAAAGGGGATTAAAAATGTAATCCTGATGGGCGTACATACCAACATGTGCGTGATCGGACGTTCATTTGGACTACGCAATATGGTGCGGCTCGGGATGAATGTAGCACTGATGCGTGACCTGACGGATACTATGTACGATCCCCGCCAAAAACCTGCTGTATCCCATTTCACAGGAACCAGCCTGGTCAATGAATACATAGAGACCTACGTCTGCCCTACCATGGTATCTTCAGATTTTACCGGGCAGAAACAGTTCAGGTTCAGGGAGGACAAGCGGCCGGTGGTTGCCTTCATCATCGCCGAGAATGAGTACCATGCCAACCAGACCCTTCCCGCTTTTGCGCACGAGTTACTGCTAAAGAAGGGGGTCACTTGTGAATTTGCCCTGGGGAAACAAGAATACACGGGAGATGGGATCCATAACATAGAGAACATGCAGATTCTCAACGACGCCGACCTCGTGGTTATCCAGGTACGTCGCCGCGCCCTCCCCGCTGACCAGATGAGCCTTATCAAAGCTTATGTCAGCACCGGAAAGCCCATCATTGGACTTCGCACCACCAGCCATGCCTTCAATGCCAATCAGGTGGTTCCTAACACGGGTGGTGGTGTGACTTCTGCCACCGGGAAAGTATCCGGTGAACTGGATCAATGGCCGGAATTCGACAAAGAGGTGCTGGGAGGCAATTACCAGGGCCATTATGGACAGATGAAAACAGGAATTGTATTCTCGGTGGTACCCGGCATGGAAAATCATCCACTATTCAAGGGTGTTTCTCCCGAAGATTTCACCGGACCGGTGATCACACTTCACACCCTTTACGAAAACAGACCGCTTCGGTCTGCCAACATTCAGGTGCTCATGCAGGGTGCAATTCCTGACAAACCGGTTGAACCGGTGCTGTGGATCAACCACCGCGACAACGGGAAGGTTGTTTATACCTCCCTGGGACACTGGAGTGACTGGCGTATTGAAAAATTTCGTAATATTATGCTGAACACTGTTGATTATTTATTGGATATAAAATAAAGATAAATTAGTATGAAAAGACGCAATTTCATCGGATCAGCCTTAATTGGATCTGCTGGTATTTCACTGGCAGCATCAAATGTACCGTTTGCCTCTTCTGTGCTGGGGGCCAATGACAAAATTGTACTAGCCATTATCGGTTCCGGTAGCAGGGGCCTTGGTACCATCATCAATACCTGCAAGATCAACGCGAATGTGGTGATCAAAACAGTCTGCGATGTAAACGACTGGAAGGCAGAGAAAGCCATGGCTGCCATTGAGAAGGAGTTAGGCTACAAGACACAACGTTCCAGGAACATGAAAGAGGTGTTCGACGACAAGGATGTGGATGCAGTCTGGATCTCGACCCCGGAACACTGGCATTCTCTGGCAACTGTCTGGGCTTGTCAGGCAGGAAAAGATGTCTATGTGGAGAAGAATCCATCCATCAATATTTGGGAAGGTCGAAAGATGGTGGAAGCCGCCGAAAAGTACAAGCGGATTGTTCAGATTGGCTTTCAAAACCGAAGTGCCCCTTACGCCTTCTCAGCGCGTGAATACATTAAAAGTGGAAAACTGGGACAAGTCGTTGCCGTCAAATCCTACAATATGCTTGGTGGCGGGAAATGGACGGCAAAACCCGACACGGCCGTTCCCAGCGGATTAAACTGGGATGCATGGCTCGGGCCTGCACCTTTAGTGCCATACAATCCGGGTATGCATGATATGGAATCCCGTGGCGGCTGGAACAATTATTGGGCATATAGCGGTGGAATTCTGGCAGACGATGCCAGCCATGTGCTGGATTTGGCACGGTTTGTACTGGGAGATCCGGGTCATCCAAAGTCTGTTTATGGGTGGGGTGGAAATTTTGCCTTCGGTTCTAAAAGGGAAACGCCTGAATTTCAAACTATCACTTATGATTTTGGGAAATTTACCCTCACTTGCGATAGTGGAACATCCACAAATTACATGAAAAAAGCCCCTCAAAGCATTAGAATGAGTCTTACGGAGTTCCCCGATTGGAGGACCTATGCCTGTAGAACAGAAATATATGGGACCGAAGGTTTGATGTACCTCGGACGACACGGTGGAGGATGGCAGGTAAAAAGGGAAGATTCCAAAATTATTGCGCAGGACAAGGGTATTTTCCCGGATGCAGACCACCAAAAGAACTTCATTGAATCACTCAGAACGCGAAAAGAACCAAATGGTACCGCAGAACAGGGACAGCTGAGTGCAACATTGATCCACCTTGGCAACATTTGCTACCGTGTCGGAAACAAGCAACTCTTCTTCGATGGGAAAACTGAGCGGTTTGTAGGCAACGAGGAAGCCAACAAATTGCTCAAGACATCCTACCGGGATAACTACAGAATGCCGGAAAAAGTATAATAATGGAAAAAAGACTTTGCAAAAACTCCGGACTCGAATTGTCTGTGCTGGGAACCGGCTGCTGGACCTTCGGTGGTGGCGAATACTGGGGAGACCAGAACCAGAAGGATGTAAACAGCGTCGTTCATGAATCGGTCAATCTGGGAATCAACTACTTTGATACGGCAGAAGCTTACAACGAAGGCAGGAGCGAATCATCCCTCGGGGAGGCAATGCGAGGTATCCCACGGGATAAGCTGCTGATTGGTACGAAAGTCAGTCCTTCCAACTGTTACAAGTCAACTTTGATCGAACATTGCGAGGCATCTCTACGTCGGCTCGGCACAGATTACATCGATCTCTACATGATCCACTGGCCCATCCATCCCCATTCCATCAGGCATTTTACCCGGGATAGCCGCATCATTCAAAATCCGCCTGAAATAGAAGAAGCGCTCGAAACCCTGCGCCTTTTGAAACAGAGCGGGAAAATCAGGCATTACGGGGTCAGCAATTTCAGCAACAACCGACTGGAGCACCTGTCAATGGCTGAAATTGCCGTCAACGAACTCCCCTACAACCTGCTCTGCAGGGCGATTGAGTACTATACGCTTCCTGTTTGCCAGGAAAATGGCATCGGAGTGATCGGCTACATGGCACTGTTGCAGGGGATACTGGCAGACATCTATCCCACCCTGATGGATGTACCGGTTTGGCAGCGCCGTACCCGCCACTTCAACTGCCAAAGCACGAAAGAGTGCAGGCACGGGGAGGCAGGAGCCGAAGCGGAGACTAACGAAGTACTGAATTGGATCAGGAAGATCTGCAAGGAATCCGGGTTGACCATGGCCGAAATTGCCGTCAAATGGATCCTCGAAAATCCTGCCATCACCTGTACCCTCGTGGGATCCAGGAATGCCAGGGAGCTGGAGGCCAATGTGAAGGCAGTCCAAACTCCGCTGGACAAGGAGATCAAAGCCCGGCTCGACCTCGTTTCACTGCCTGTCATGGAGAAACTTGGCAACCATTTCGATTATTATGAGAGTGCTGAAAATGACCGTACGAAATGAATAATATTGTATCTGCCATACTGATTAAAGACATGCGAAAAATTCACTTCAGGTTACTCGTTTTAATAATTGCATTCTGTTCTGGCAACCTGCTAATAAATGCCCAGACCACGATTACAAAACCGGCAGTAAAAAATACTTCAGCCAGGAAACCCGGTTCTGGCTTGCCTACCAAAGGGAAGTTGCTTTTTGAAGATAATTTTAAAAATCCTGCAGAATATACAAAGGAATATCAACTGGTTGCTGAAGGTTGGAGTGTAAAAGCCGGCCATGCCAAATGGGAAAAAAGTGGGAACGGGGTCCGAAGTGTTTGGGAAACCGGTCACATGCCTGTATTGGTCTATCAAGGTTCATTTGGTGATGCCGTAATTGAAGTAGATTTCCGGTTCCAGAAGGAGGAGGGAAAATGGGCGGCTTGTCGCATCTCTGCAGCCAATACGGAGCTAAATCCCCGTGCTTATGCGGCTTCAGTCTGGGCAAATTCAAACAACAAAGGACGTGCTCTTGGAATGGTGCTCGAACACGATGAATGGAAACCAGGTGTTATTACGACTGTGGATACCCTTATGGTGTCCTTTCAACCAGACAAATGGTACACCCTCCGTCTTGAGCTAATTGGCAACCATGCCAGGGCAAGCTGCAATGGGGTTACAGTTTGCGGTTATCATGATTTATTCGGGATTCCCAAAAACTCCATCTCACTCGGAGTGGGTACCTGTAAGCATGAGTTACGCAATTTCAGGGTTTATGAAGTAATCTCAGATCCTGACTGAAATGCTCTGCCACAATGAAATGAATAAGCTGACTACACTATCCCTTCATCGATGGAAATTTTAATATAAATTTACCGATAGGTAATTATAAATCCAAACCATTCAATAATAATTCCCAGTATAAAAATGCTCCAACACACTTTTCCAACAATTTACCTTCTGTTATTCGCAACCGTTGCATTTGCTCAAATAGGCAACGGCTGGATTGAATACAAGCCGACAAGAAAGATTCATCTTGTCGATTTTGCCTACAAGGGGCATCCAAAAGGGATGTACTCTTTTGATTGGAAGGCCAAGGCAGAAGTTGGTTCACCTACCCCTTGTTCTGGTTATGAATACGATCCGTCAACAGATACAGAAACTTTCAGGCTATATGACAATCGTGCCAACCGTTCTGAAATAAGGTTGGAAAACGAATACGGAACCGGTTCCCGTCAGTTTGAAGGTTATGTCACTTTCTATCCGCCTCTCAACGACGAAAGTCTTTTCCAGGTTTGGGGAAGTGACGAAGGCGCTACCCAGATGATGATGCGGGGCTATGCTGCCAACGGGGGCGAGATAGGAATCGCAAATTTCCCAATCAAAGGCACCCCACGAGTGATATCCAACTGTTATGGGAAAGAGGTAAAAGTCAATGTAATCCATCTACAGGAAGATGTTGGAAATAAGTTCATTATCTATATCAATGACAAAAAAGTTCTTGAATTTCCCGACAACGAGAAAGTGACCAACCACGATGGAAAAAACTACCACAAATACGGGTGTTATGGAACTTTGAAAACCGAGGGTGCGGTAGTGAAATGGCGAAAAGTCAGGAATTTCAAAGATGGAACAGATCTTCAAATTTCTTCTTCATTACCATAAAAATGGTAATTGCGAAATATAATAACTGAATAAATTTTATTAAAGGAATGGTGAACTAATTAAAAAACAAAATAGTATGAAGGCTTTAGTATTAACAGAATACAAGAAAATTGAATTTAAGGAAGTTCCGACTCCAGAGTTCGGGAGAGATGAGGTACTGATCAATGTGAAAGCTGTCGGCATCTGCGGCAGCGATGTCCACGGGATGGATGGAAGCACCGGAAGAAGGATTCCACCCATCATCATGGGACATGAGGCCTCCGGCATAATCGTCGAAACAGGCAAAAACATCTCTGATTGGCAAATTGGTGACAGGGTCACCTTCGATTCGACGATTTACAGATTGGACGACTGGTATACCCGCAATGGACATTACAACCTGAGCGACAACAGGATGGTACTGGGTGTCTCCTGCGGTGATTTCAAAAGGGATGGGGCTTTCGCCCAATACGTAACAGTTCCCGGTCACATACTCTACAAAATTCCTGAAAATGTCTCCTTTGAACAGGCTGCGATGGTCGAACCAGTGGCGGTTGCCTTGCATTCGATCAACCTCTCCGGTGCAAAAATTAATGATGTAGCTGTTGTCTTTGGCTCAGGAATGATCGGGCTGTTTATCATTCAGCTTCTGAAGCAGGCAGGCTGCAGGGTGATTGCAGTAGATATGCTCCCGGAAAAGCTGGAAATGGCCAAACAGGCAGGTGCTGATCAGGTATTCAATGCTGCATCAGACAATATCCCGAACGAAATAAGGAATCTTACCGGTAATAGGGGCGCCGATCTGGCCTTCGAGGCAGTCGGTATCACCCCAACTATTCAGACAGCCGTCGAGAGCTTAAGGAAGGGAGGGACCTTGGTATTGGTCGGAAATTTGTCACCAATGATTGAACTCCCCCTCCAGAAGGTGGTCACCAAAGAGCTGACCGTCAAAGGATCCTGTGCCATCAACGGCGAATATCCCGCAGTTCTCGACCTGATCTCAAGCAGAAAAGTAAACGTGAACGATATGATGAGTGCAGTGGCTCCCCTGTCGGAAGGGGCCTCCTGGTTCGACAGGCTGTATAATAAAGAGAAAGGGCTGCTAAAAGTGATACTTAAACCATAAAATTTCTGCTCCATGAGACGCATTTTTAAAACAGGGATCATCGGTTGCGGTAAGGTCACCGGCATCCATGCCGCCGCATTGAAAGCCATTGCAGGCTCCTCCTTTACAGCCATATACAGCCGGGACGCGAAAAAAGCCGCGGAATATGCCTCCAGGTATGGGGTAAAACCCTACACCAGCATCACGGAAATGATCCAAAGGGAACAGTTGGATATGGTTACTATCTGCACCCCCCACCCTGCCCATGCGGGACCGACGATAGAGGCACTCAGGGCCGGCGCCAATGTGCTGATCGAAAAACCGCTCGCCTCATCTCTCGAAGATTGCGATGCCATGCTGGCAGTGGCCAGGGAGACCGGCAAGAAGATCGGGATCATCTCCCAGCGCAGGTTCTATGCCCCCTGCCTGCGGCTCAAGGCGGCCATCGATGCCGGTAAGATCGGGAAACCTGCCCTGGGAACCGTCGCCATGTTTGGCTGGCGCAACGAAGATTATTACAAGAGCGATCCCTGGCGGGGCAAATGGAAAGAGGAGGGCGGAGGAGTACTGGTCAACCAGGCTCCACACCAACTTGATCTCCTACAATGGTTCATGGGCAGCGAGATCGAAGAGATCTACGGCACCTGGAAAAACCTGAACCATCCCTACATCGAAGTAGAGGATACCGCCCTGGCGATCCTGAAATTTAAAAACGGAGCGGTAGCGAACCTCGTGGTCAGCAACGCACAGAAACCCGGGATCTATGGGAAAGTGCACATACACGGCAGCAATGGTGCCTCCGTGGGCGTCCAGACCGATGGCGGAGCGATGTTCATTGCCGGAATGACCAGTATTTTGGAACCGCCTGTCAATGACCTCTGGACAGTTCCCGGCGAAGAACACCGACTGAAGGAGTGGGTGAAGGAAGATTCAGACTACTTTAACGGTGTCGATTCAGCGAATTATTTCTTTCAGTTGCAGTTCGAAGACTTTATCGATGCCATCAACGAAGGTAGGAAACCTATGGTATCCGGGGAGGAAGGGCGTGTGACAGTTGAAATCTTTACAGCGATTTACCGCTCCCAAAGAGATGGGAAACCGGTAAAATTCCCTTTGCTGCCCGAATACGACCGTCAGGATTTTGATGGTCGGTACTGATCCAATTAGCCGGTTCCAATATCGGAATTCAGAAAACAACAGAGAATCAAAACCATTGACAGATGCAAAAAGTGGTAAGAATTTGTATGATCGGGAATGGCCATTTTGCCAACATTTTCCATTATCCATCGCTGGCGGCCATGAAAGAGGTGGAGATAGTTGGTATTTGTGCCTTCGACGAGGAAAAGCTCAAACTCACTGCAGCAAAATATCATCTCCCTCCCGAAACCATCTATGTCTCAAAGAGACCGGATGATTACCGCAAAATGCTGACCGACCTTCGACCGGATGGGGTCTATGCCATCGGAACACCCGACAGGATGTTCAGCATTTGGTGCTGGTGCCTGGAGAACGGCTTTCACCTCTTCATCGAAAAGCCGATGGGAATGACCCTGCACCAATCCCGGCTCCTGGATTACCTCGCCAGGAAAAACAGTTGCATCACGCAGGTCTGTCACCAGCGCAGATCCTCCCCCCTGCTGGGCAAGATGCGGGAAGTCTGCCTGGCCAGGGGACCTATCACCCATTCGGTGGTGGAGTTCTACAAATGTGACATCCGTCCCATGCTCGATGCCCGTGACAGGTTGCTCGACGACTATACCCATGCCATCGACACGGCCCGGTGGGTTTGTGGCGGCGAGGTGGTAAAAATTGAATCGCGCTGCCGACGTATCCAGGTTCCCGATATCAACTGGATAGGGTCAACACTTTACTTTGACAATGGAGCCACCTGCTTCGTGGTAGGCAACTGGGCTTCAGGAAGACGAATCTTTCGAGTCAGTATGCACGCACCAGGCATCTGTGCCGAAGCTGATCCTGAGAAAGAAGGGTTCCTGTACACAGATGGCAACACAACGGGGGAAAGATTTAATGCCAAAGAAGTTGCAGGTAGTTCAGAGTTATTTGTTTACGGAGGTTTTCAGCAGAAGAGCATGGAATTTATAAATTCCATCCTGGCAGGTGAAGAAAAAACCTCTTCCCCCTTCAGTGATGTTTTAAAAACCATGGAAATCTGTGAAACCATCCTTGCCCAGGCAGTGATAGAAGGAGTTTAAAAACGCACCCCAAATAAATCGAGTTTTATACAGTCATCAGTTTATGAACAAAAATGTTATAAATGAAGAGTTTGCAGCGCAGAACAAGCCGTTGAAAATGCGATGGGTAATGATCTCTTTTGCTTTTGTAGCAACAGTGCTGAACTATGTACACAGGTTATCATTCAATTATCTGACAGCCAAGGGACCACTGCACGACATGATCCCTGACGACGCGTTCGGGTATATCGCTTCTGCCTTTTTCATTGCCTACATGATCTCCAATGCCTTTTCGGGATTTGCTATTGATAAACTAGGAACAAGGTTAGGCTACTCACTCAGCATGGCTTTCTGGACCACTGCTGGAATCCTTCATGCTCTTGCTATGTCGCCCTTCCAATTTGGAATCTTCCGCTTTTTATTGGGAATAGGAGAAGCAGGAAACTGGCCTGCCGCAATCAAACTTACTTCCGAATGGTTTCCTGCGAAGGAGCGATCTACAGCCTCAGGTATCTTTAACAGCGGAGCTGCAGTGGGGGCCGTTGTTGCGCCTCCATTGATAGCCTGGTTGGGTATAACCTTCGGATGGCAAATTACTTTTGTAGTAATTGGATTGTTGGGATATCTGTGGTTGGCAATGTTTTGGTTTATCTATTATACGCCCAAGACAGTTGTCAAAGAAACAAAAGCAAGAATTATTCCCCCCCAGAAATTACTTAAAAACAGGTTTGTTCTAGGTCTCACAATCTCGAAAATTTTTATGGATCCGGTTTGGTATTTTATTACTTTTTGGATAGGCAGATACCTGGCAGATGTTTATGGCTGGAATCTGGCACAAATTGGCTGGTTTGCCATGTTCCCCTTTATTGTTGCTGATTTTGGTAACATTCTGGGTGGGTTGTTCACACAGCGGTTAATAAAAAAAGGGATAGAAATACCCAAAGCGAGAAAAATTGCTGTGGGTATCTTTGGTCTGATGATGGCCTTATCCCTGCTTTTAGGACCACTGATTATCAATGGCCCCATTGGTGCACTAATCGTTCTGGCCATAGCCGGATTTGGGTATGCAGCCTATACGGCGAATACAATGGCATTCCCGGCAGATGTCGTTCCTAAGAGTGCAATTGCCTCTGTATGGGGAATTGCGAGTGTAGGGGCAGGTTTAGGCGGCGTGTTGTTTCAGTCAATCTCAGGACTGTCGATAAAGACCCTCTCCACGCACTTTAATTATACATTTGCATATGGCGCTGTATTTATTGGCTATGGAATGATTGCATTGGTTGGATTGGCCATTGTGCTCTTTATGACGGGACCACTTGTTCGAAACGAAGAATTACAAGCCTATGCCGACAATGAAATAGATAAAAAGTGATTTGAGTTTAGCAATCTAACCTATCACGATTGGGAACGAGTTCAAATTAAAAAATAAATGATATGTTAAAAATAAAATTATTACATCCGGAGATACTTTCAGCGTTAGGAAGGAATGGTCACGGCTCAAGAATATTGATCGCTGATGGTAATTTCCCCTTTTCAACTTGCCCTCCTGTTACAGCCAAAAAAGTATTTCTTAATCTTGCACCTGGATTAGTTGGCGTAACTGATGTTTTAAATGTTTTAAAAGATTATGTCCCAATAGAGTCTGCAATGGTTATGATCCCTCCTGAGGAAAGTATTCAGCCGATTCATTCGGAATTTGAGAATATCTTGGGAACCACAAATCCATTAAAGAAAATAAAACGATTTGAATTTTATGAAGAAGTAAAATCATCCGATACATGTCTTGTGATTGCAACAGGAGAAACAAAAAGATTTGCCAATATTCTACTGGTTATTGGGGTAATTAAATAATTTTCAACCCAATAGTCGCCAACTATGGTACATGATGTTTATAAATCCCAAATCACAGAGGAAGTGATACACTTTTGCATCTGGACAAACCTATGTGGCTGATATTTAAACATATGTGCCTATCATGTTGAATCTTAGACACATAGGCATATTAGGATATACAAGATAAAATATTGTCTTGTATATCCTAAAGTCGAAATCAGTGTTAATCCAAAGATAATCCAGAATCCTTGCTGGACATACCAAAGAATAGGGCTTAACTGAAACAATGTCAATATTATTATAAAATTCTATTTCCCTATATTTGCACACAATATTTTCAGTATATCCATTTGCATTTATTGAAAAACTAATTTTAAAATTGCTTATAATTCATTTAATCATCTAATATTCAGGTATTAATATGAGAAATCCATTCATTTCCAGTTGCTTGCTATTGGCATTGTGTTTTTCTGTTTCAGCCCAAAAAAAGGGGTTTTTAAATAACCTTCCTCAATATATCGAGAATACTTCGGTATTTGAATTGAACCAGGAGGAAGGTCGGGCCTATTATATCCCGGAAAAAAACCTTTCACTGAACGGAAAATGGAAATTTTTCTATTCAGATACTCCGGATGGCATTCCCCAGGATTTCTATACCGCAAAATTCAACGACACAAAATGGTCATCAATTGATGTACCCGGCAACTGGGAAATGAAAGGTTTTGGGGATAAGCTATTCCGAAACGTGCGTGCCCCGTATAATATCTTAGCACCTAAAGATAAGTCTTCCAGGGGCTTTGGAGGCAAACCTCAGCAAGATTTTAACCCGTTCGGCGTTTCTGTCCCATATGTTCCTAAGGAATATAACCCTACCGGAGCCTATCGGATGTCGTTTAATTTACCTGCAAATTTTAAGGGTGGACAAACTTTCCTCCGTTTCGAGAAAGTCGCTTCAGCTTCCTTTGTCTGGGTCAACGGGCAGGAAGTCGGGTACAACGAAGGTGCCCAGGAACCTTCGGAATACAATGTCTCCAAATATCTCCGTCCTGGCAAAAATACTGTAGCCGTATTGGTATTGAAGTATTCCGATGGTTATTACCTTGAAGGCCAGGACTATTGGCGCCTTGCTGGTATCTTTGACAATGTTTGGTTGTACTCCTCCCCTAACGAAAGGCTATTCGACTGGCAGGTCATTACAGATCTGGATGCAAAATATGCCGATGCTAAACTTGATGTCAAAGTGGATGTCAAAAAATACAAGGAATCCGCCGCATCTGTTTTCACAGTAAAAGCTCAACTTTTCGATTCCGGCAATAAACTGGTGACGGAATTTTCAAGTGAAAAAGTTTCGCTGGACAAGCTTGGCAAAACCCAATTTTCGTTGGAGAAAAGCATTATCAATCCCAGGAAATGGACCTCCGAAACGCCAAACCTATACACACTGAAAATGCAATTGCTTGCCGAAGATGGTAGTATCAAAGATCGTTCAGAAACCAGGATCGGATTCAAAAAAACTGAAATCCGTGGTGAGACATTTTTTCTGAATGGCATTCCTGTAAAAGTAAATGCACAAAATTCGCATATGCAGCATCCCGAATTGGGTCATACGATGAATGAGGAAACAATCCGTAAAGACTTTGAAATATTGAAGCAATTCAATTTCAATGCAGTACGTACTTCACATTATCCTCCGGTTACCAAATACCTTGAATTGGCAGATGAATATGGTTTGTTTATTATTGATGAAGCTGGTGTTGAATCTCATGCCACCGAATATGTCTCAACCATGCCGGAATTCAAGGAAATGTACAAAGAGCGTGTCCGTCAAATGGTTTTAAGGGACAGGAACCATCCGTGTATCCTGTTCTGGAGTTCCGGAAATGAAAGTGGCGAGGGATCAAATATTACAGAAGTAGTCAAAGAAGGAAGAAAATACGATCCGACCCGTTATTGGATGTACGGTGGAAATGCCTATTCCCATCCTGCCGAAGACATTATCGGGCCGCGTTATCCTTCCCCTATGGAATTAGAAATGCAGGTTGCCGTTATCCCCGACAGTTCAGATAGCCGTCCTTCGTTTATGGACGAATACCTGTCGGTTGCAGGCAATGGAGGGGGTGGACTCGATGATTACTGGCGTGTGATCTATTCCCACCCAAGAACAATGGGTGGTGCAATCTGGGATTTTGTAAGTCCAGGGTTAAAAGAAAGTGCTCGTCTCATAACCGATTCGTCCCCAAACAATACGCCGGCTCATTTAATGGGGAATGCAAAACTTGTGAAGGGTGTGAACGGTAATGTGCTGGACCTTAACGGACATGATCAATGGGTGGAAGTTTACCGCCAGAATAATGTCGAAATAAGAGGAGATCAACTTACATTGACTTGCGATGTATTTCCACGGAAACTTGTCAGCAGTTGCGGATCGTTCATCACCAAAGGAAATTATCAGTTTGGATTACAGCAGCGCGGAAAAGACTCGCTTGACTTTTACATCTATACAGATAAACCATACATCCTCAGGACCGGATTGCCTTCAAACTGGGAAAATAATTGGCATAAATTGACAGGGGTTTATGATGGTAAAGCACTGACTGTCTTTATCGACGGCAAAGCGATTGCATCATTGGCAGCTTCAGGAAAGGTCAGCAATTTCCCTTTTCCTATCAACATTGGCCGCAATGCAGAGGAACACGGACAGGAAACACATGTTTACATTTGCGATGCCCAGCTCGACAATGTCGGTGTTTTCAATGATGCCGTCCTCCCGGGCAATTTTGATCCCAAAAAAGCTGCTTTATGGCTAGATTTTGAAAAAGAATCCGATCAGGGAACTTACTTCAGTTATGGAATTGGCGCCAGAACTTATGGAAGCATCTGGCCCGACAGAAGACCTCAGCCCGAAATGTGGCAAATGAAGAAATCGGTACAGCCAATTTCAGTTAAACTTATCGATGTAGAAAAAGGGTGGGCAGAAGTGTGGAACCGGAACAATTACCTGGATGCCTCCAATTACAAGACCCACTGGTCCCTCGAAGCCGATGGCGAAGTGGTTCAGGAAGGTGACCTGAAATTACAAGTACCGGCACAATCAAAGAAGCTTATTCAGATTCCTTACCAAAAGCCAGTTTTAAAACCTGGTAAAGAATATAGGGTTACAATTTCTTCTTCTTTGATCAAAGATGAATTGTGGGCAAAAGCAGGTCATGAGGTTTCTTGGGACCAGCTTGAATTGCCCTGGGTTCAGAAAGCCGAAGAATTACCAAAGGAGCAAAAAACAAATCTCGACCTGAAACAATCTGGAAATGAGATTGCTGTTACAGGCGCAGATTTCAAATATACATTCGACAGGAAAAGTGGTATGCTAAAATCCATTCAACTCAAAGGCAAAGAAATGTTGAAATCCCCAATAAAACTGAATGTCTGGCGTGCACCCCTGGCCAACGAGCAGGACAATTGGAATTCCAGGGCTGCGCAATCCAACAACTGGAAAACAGGATTTGGCAATCAGGTGGCTACTGAGTTTTATTCAACAGGATTGGATACTTTGACCTATTATCCGATGTCGGTCGAATGTAAGGAAGTGAATGGAAAAGTCTATGTGGATGTGAGAGAGATTTGCCTGACCGGAAGCAGCAAAAAGAAAGAAAAGAAAGACCTTTATGTTTATGGGATTCAAAGCAATGGATTCGAAAATTTATATTCGTATGTCATTTCAAATGATGGTGTTATAAATTTGAACCATAAAGTTATTCCCCAGGGAAACATGCCTCTTTGGCTGCCACGCATCGGGCTGACATTGACCCTTGGCAAGAATTTAGATCAGGTTGAATGGTATGGCCGTGGCCCGCAGGAAAATTATCCCGACCGGAAGACAGGATACAAAATCGGAATCTATAAAACTTCGGTAAAAGAGATGTACGAACCCTACCTTATTCCACAGGATTACGGTTTGCGTACAGACAACCGTTGGATGAAAATAACTGATATGGAGGGAGTTGGCATAAATGTGAAAATGAACGAGCTGTTCAATTTCAATGCCTCAAATTACTCGACCGAGAATTTGACTAAAGCCATGTACACGTATCAGCTTAAGGAACAGGACGGAACCACATTAAACCTTGATTATGCCACTTCTGGCGTTGGATGCACGGCCCGTTCTATTTTTGATGCCTACAGGGCTATGCCTCAACTGTATGAAAGACAAATAACGATTGTTCCTGTTTTGGGGAAATAAGGAATTTCCGACTTTTCCCCGAAAAACATGTCGTTAAATAAAACCTATGTATCTATTATGTAGGTTTTAAATCGCATATACATAATAAGGTGTTGTAAGTGGAATCTGCTTTTGAGCAGCGCTAATTTTGTTCAAAAGCAGTAATATCAACCTGGAAAATATGAAATATTGCCTCAATGCTTACAACGGCAAAATCTAAACTTCGGCGCATTTTTCAAAAAAAAATTAACTTTGGGCAATTAAAATTTTCCAAAGGAATGAAAAAAAAATTGTTCTCCCTGTTAATTAACCTTATCGTTGTTTTTACAGTTGACGCACAGGAACCCTCAACAAACCACAACCCTGTTTTAAAAGGGTTTTACGCCGATCCAGAAATCCTGTACTCCCAGAAAACCGGAAAATATTACCTCTACCCAACCAGCGACGGGTTTGATAACTGGTCGGGTGATTTCTTCAAAGTTTTTTCGTCTGACAATCTGGTTGACTGGAAGGACGTTGGGGTCATTCTTGACCTTAAAAAAGACATTACCTGGGCGAACAGGAACGCCTGGGCACCTTGCATCATCGAAAAAAAGATCAATGGAGCATATAAATATTTCTACTATTTCTGTGCAGCCCAAAAAATCGGGGTAGCCGTCGCCGATAACCCAACCGGGCCATTTACTGACAGTGGAAAACCATTGATTGACCACTTCCCAAAAGGAATTACGAACGGTCAGCAAATTGATCCTGATGTTTTTACAGACCCTGACACTGGAAAAAGTTACCTCTATTGGGGAAATGGTTACATGGCTGGCGCCGAACTTAACGACGACATGGTGTCCATTAAGCAGGAAACAGTGAGAATCCTCACACCTGATGCGACTTTCAGGGAAGGTGTTTATGTGTTTGCCAGAAAAGGGACATACTATTTTATGTGGTCGGAAGACGATACCCGCAGTCCGAATTACAAAGTCCGCTATGCCACTGGAAAGTCACCGCTTGGAAAATTGGAAATACCTGACAATAATATAGTTATAAAACAGGATGCTGAAAAGGGGATTTATGCTACCGGGCACAATTCGGTACTTCAAATCCCGGGTAAAGACGATTGGTACCTTGTCTATCACCGGTTTACTGTTCCTGATGGGATCAAAATGGGACCATCGGCAGGGTTTCACCGCGAAGTTTGTATCGACAAAATGATGTTTGAAGGTGACCGGATTGTTCAGGTCAAACCAACTTTGGAAGGAATTTCAGCAATAGTCAAAGAAAAACCGGTTGATGCTATACTAACAGTCAATGCAAATAAATCGAAGAAAATCAGCGACCACCTTTTCGGGATATTTTTTGAGGACATCAACTATGCCGCTGATGGGGGGCTGTATGCTGAATTGGTTCAGAACCGGTCGTTTGAATATACTCCCGCTGACCGGTCGGGATGGAATCCTTTAACAGCATGGCAATATACGACCAAAGGATTCGGTTATGGGGCCATTTCTGTTGAAACCAATCAACCGATACATCCGAATAATCCCCATTATATAGTTATGAATGTGGAGGATGAGGGACAGGAAGGGGTTGGATTGACCAATACAGGATACGATGGGATCGTGATTAAAAAGGGCGAAAACTACAATTTCTCGGCTTTTATTCGCCAGGTTTCGGACAAGGCTGTCCCTTTCCAGATCAGGTTGCTTAATAAAAAAGGGGAAGTTTGTGGGGAAGGTGGGTTCACGTCAGATTCAAAGGAATGGAAAAAATACACGCTATCAATCAATGCAAAACAAGGCAACGACAGTTGCAGCCTATCTATTCTTGCAAAGGCAAAAGGCAAGTTTGCGATTGATGTTGTTTCGTTATTTCCTGAAAAGACCTTTATGAACCGACCCAATGGACTCCGGGAGGATCTGGCACAAACCATTTCAGATCTGCGTCCCAAATTTATAAGGTTTCCAGGAGGTTGCCTTGTCCACGGCGATGGGCTTGGGAATATGTACCGCTGGAAAAACACAGTCGGGCCTATCGAACAACGCGTTGAGCAAAAAAACATCTGGAATTACCACCAATCTGTTGGCCTGGGCTATTTTGAATATTTCCAGTATTGTGAAGACATTGGGGCTAAACCTCTACCTGTCCTCCCCGCAGCAGTAAGTTGCCAGAATTCAGGCGGCACATGGCGGATAGGTGGCACCGGACAGCGGGGATTGGCAATGGACGATATGGATGGGTACATCCAGGAGGTTTTGGACCTGATCGAATATGCAAATGGTTCGGTCACGACGACATGGGGAGCCAAAAGGGCGGCGGCAGGACACCCGCAATCCTTCAATCTGGAATATCTAGGAATTGGCAACGAAGACAAAATAACTCCGGAATTTAAGGAACGTTATAAAATGATTGTTGATGTAGTGAAGGTAAAACATCCTGAAATAACAATTGTTGGAACAGTCGGTCCGATGCCGGATGGTGAAGATTTTGACCTTGGGTGGAAGTTCGCCAACGAAAATAAAGTGCAAATGGTTGATGAACATTATTATAAAGATCCCAAATGGTTTTTTGATCACCTGAATCGCTACGACGCTTACGACAGAAAGACATCGGGGGTTTATGTAGGCGAATATGCAGCCCACGATGTAAAACGGAGGAATACCCTTCGTTCAGCATTGGCCGAAGCTGCCTGTATGACCTCTTTGGAAAGGAATGGGGATATTGTGAAAATGGCCTCCTACGCTCCACTTTTGGCAAAGGAAGGAAACACTCAATGGAATCCGGATCTGATCTACTTCAACAATACAACAATCAAACCAACTGTCAATTACTACGTTCAGCAGCTTTATGGGCAAAATTCTGGCGACGAATCACTGCTCAGTAGTATTTCCCTATCGGGGGATTCCGGGACTTCTGGTGGTCAGGTTCCGGTTTCTGTTGTGAAGGATAGTAAAAGTGGCGATGTGATCCTTAAGATGGTCAATTACTTATCCACTTCAGTGAACCTTACGCTTCAGTTGAACGGAATCAAACTGGCTGGATCAAAAGCAATCAAAACTGTATTGACTGGTGACCCGGACGAACTTTCTTCAAAACCTCAGGTTTCAGAATACGCAATTAATCAATATCTTAAAGAAGAATTGCCACCCAATTCATTTACGGTAATCAGGATAAAAACAAAAAAAAACAATTGACATGAAGTTACAACTTACATTATCCAGCCTTTTACTTGGACTACTTTTAGGCTGTAATTCCGGAGCCCCTAAAGCCGATTATCCAATTCAGGGAATTCCATTCAATAAAGTTAAGATTGACGACCAGTTCTGGTCAACCAAAATTGAAACCAACCGGACGGTTACGATCCCAGCCGCTTTTGCAAAATGTGAAGAGATGGGGCGCATGGACAATTTCCTGATTGCAGGTGGAAAGATGAAAGGTCCTGTAAGAGGAAAGATGCCATTTGACGATACCGATGTTTACAAAACAATTGAAGGAGCTTCCTACAGTTTGACGACAACCCCTGATCCAAAATTAGATACCTATCTTGATTCTGTGATCAATATCATCAAAACCGGACAGGAAAAAGACGGTTATTTAACTACCTATAAAACAATTGATTCCACATACGCGCCAGCATCATGGTGTCCTCCGGGAGGAAGATGGAAAAACCTGAATTGCAGTCATGAACTCTACAATAGCGGTCATCTTTTTGAGGCAGCCGTAGCCCATTTCCGGGCTACCGGAAAGAAGAATTTTCTCGATATTGCTACGAAAAATGCTGATCTGTTGGTTCGTGTATTCGGGGAGGGCAAAAATCCACAGGTTCCGGGTCACCAGATCGTCGAAACCGGATTGATTAAACTTTACCAAGTAACAGGAAAAGAGGAGTACCTAAAACTGGCACGACACTTTCTGGATTATAGGGGTGACAGTACCAAACGAAAATTGTGGGGGCCTTACAATCAGGACCATCAACCCGTTGTGAAACAAGAGGAAGCAGTAGGCCATGCAGTACGTGCTGAATACATGTATTCTGGAATGACCGATATTGCAGCACTTTACAAGGATTCGGCTTACGAAAAAGCCGTCGATAAAATCTGGGACAATATTGTTTCTAAGAAGCTTTATCTTACAGGTGGAATTGGTTCCCGCCATCAGGGTGAAGCTTTTGGCGACAATTACGAATTACCTAACCTGACAGCCTATAACGAAACCTGTGCTGCAATAGCCAATGTTTACTGGAATTACCGGATGTTTTTATTGCATGGCGATTCAAAATACATCGATGTACTGGAAAGAAGTCTGTACAATGGTGTGATCTCCGGTGTAGGACTTGACGGGAAAACGTTTTTCTATGCAAACCCATTGGAATGTGATGTCAAATTTTTGTTCAACAGTGGCGGAAAATTGGATCGTCAGCCCTGGTTCGATTGTTCCTGTTGTCCAACCAATTTGTGCCGGTTCCTCCCCTCAGTTCCGGGATATATTTATGCAAAAGAGAAGAACAGCATCTATGTAAACCTGTATGCCCAGAGTACCACAGATATTCAATTAAACAATAAACTCAATGTAAATATTTCACAAACAACTGTTTACCCATGGGATGGCAGGATTATGGTTTATGTAACCCCCGAGAAACCAGTTAGGTTCTCGTTACGGATGAGAATTCCGGGATGGGCCAATAACCACCCTGTTCCTGGAGATTTATACACTTATACGGGTCCCGAAAAGTTCAAACCGGTTATGATGGTCAACAATGAACCTTTTATTTACAAAGAAGTGAAGGGTTATGCCGTTGCTGAAAGAGAATGGAAGAAGGGCGATGTGGTAAGATTTGCCATACCGATGGAAATCCATGTTGCCAGGGCAAATTCCAAAGTCGTTGAGGATACCGGAAAAATAGCCATCGAACGGGGACCCTTTGTGTTTTGCATTGAAGGAATCGATAACGGCAAAGAGATGAACAATTTTGTTTTACCTGAGAATCCAAATTTGAAGGTCGGTTTTGATAAGGGTATTTTAAACGGATTATTGACTATTAATGGCGATGCCCTGGTTTCGGGTGATAAAAAACCTGTTACTTTTAGGGCAATTCCCTACTTCTTATGGAACAACAGGGGCATCAACGAAATGAAGGTCTGGTTGCCAATTAAATAGGATTTTTTAATTATTGGCCACAGTTGTATTAATAAATCAATTGCTAAATTTGCAATAAAACAAAAACATAGAGATGAAGAGCTTTACGATAACAGTACCTGATAATAAGGAAAACCTTTTCATTGAAATGATGCAAAACATCACTTTCATTGAAAATATTCAAATAGCAAATCACTAACAAATGAAAAAACTGATCCTTGTTATTGCATTTTATCAATTAATTCTGGTTGCTTATTCCCAGAACCAGGATAGCATGTGGGTATTGAACAACTACACAAAAATTGAACGTCAGATTGAGATGAGGGATGGGATTAAATTGTTCACCTCGATTTACTTTCCTAAGGACAATCAGGAGGATCATCCCATTCTGATGACGCGTACTCCCTACTCATGTGCGCCATATGGTGAAAAAACATTCCAATATTTTTGGCATTCATATACAATGTCCTATCTTAGAGAGGGTTATATTATGGTTACCCAGGATGTCCGTGGAAGGTATATGAGCGAAGGCGATTTTGTGGATGTGCGACCATTCATTCCAAATAAAAAAACGAAAACGGATATTGACGAGTCAAGCGATACATATGATACAGTGGATTGGCTGATCAAAAATATCGCCCATAACAATGGGAAAGTTGGGGTCTATGGTATTTCATATCCAGGGTTCTACTCCACAATGGCTGCGGCCAGCAACCATCCGGCTATTGTGGCAGTAAGTCCTCAGGCACCGGTAACCAACTGGTTTATTGGTGACGACTTCCACCACAACGGGGCATTGTTCATTATGGATGCGTTTAGTTTCTATTCCCCGCTTGGTTGGGGCTTTGGTTTGCCCCATCCAAAACCAACAACTGAAAGTCCTGCCAGTGTGGGATTTCGTGACCACGACAATTATAAGTTTTATCTTGAGACCGGAGCACTTCCCAATTTTGCAAAGCTGACAGGAGACAGTGTCGCTTTCTGGAAAGATTTGTATGCCCACCCAAACTACGATAATTGGTGGAAAGCCCGTGATGCTAGAAATGCGACAAAAAACCTGAAACCTGCCATGTTGTGGGTTGGCGGTTTGTTTGATGCTGAAGACAACTGGGGGGCATGGAATTCCTACAAAGCGGCGGAAACGAACAATCCCGGAAAAGCATTTAACAAGATTGTGATGGGTCCCTGGTATCATGGCCAATGGGCAAGTCGCAATGGAACACGACTTGGCAATATCCATTTTGGAAGCAACACCGCTACGTGGTTTCAACAAAACATGGAAATCCCGTTTTTTAACAAATTCCTAAAAAACAAGGGTGATCTCACGAAAATGGCTGAGGCAACCATCTTCATTTCGGGCGAAAATAAATGGGAGCAATTCACCCAATGGCCACCTGCTGCAAAGTTGGATAAAAACCTCTACCTTCAAACCGGGGGTGAATTGGACTGGAAACAACCTACTGCAAAAACAAGTTCCACAGTGTATATCAGCGACCCGGCCAAGCCGGTACCCTATGCAGAGGGTGTACATTTCAACAGGACAAGAAATTATATGACAGACGATCAACGTTTCGCGGAAAGACGCACAGATGTAATCGCCTTTAAATCTGAAATATTGCAAAACGATATTACCATAACTGGTCTCATAAAAGCAAACCTTTTTGCCTCAGTTTCGACTACCGATGCCGATTTTGTCGTGAAAATCATCGATGTTTTCCCGGACACCTTATCCTATAACGATGTCGACATTTATGCAGAGAAAGAACAACAGAAGTTATATCCAATGGGAGGGTACGAAATGTTGGTTCATGGTGAAATAATGAGGGGGCGTTACCGGAACAGTTACGAGAAGCCAGAGCCGTTTGTTCCCAACCAGGTTACACAGTTAAATTTTAATGTTGGCGATGTAGCCCATACGTTTAAAAAGGGGCATCGCTTAATGGTCCAGATCCAGAGCAGTTGGTTCCCATTGGCTGACAGGAATCCCCAAAAATTTGTAAACATCTATCAGGCAAATAATAACGATTTTCAGAAAGCCACGATCCAGATTTTTCACGATGAAAAACACTCAAGTAACATTCTTTTGCCTGTATTGCAGAACCCCTGATAACTTGTCATTTATTCATTATTTTGTCGAGTTCCCTATTGATCCGGTGAACCAGGTAAAACGGTAGGTTTAACAGTGTAAATTCTGTTCCTGAAATGGTTTTTGCCTTTTCTACCGAATATCCTCCTTGCCACACCCGCACTGCAACACCGCAGTTTGACTGGTCCATAAATTGATGTAGGGACCGAAGTTTGCCAATACTTCCCGATTTAACCTCGATAGGAATGATTTGACCGTTATATGGGTGCAAATAATCAACTTCTGCACTCGTATTTGTTTTTTCACGCACCCAAAATTGAATGTCGTTGCTGATGGAAAAGTTGGACGCCAATAATTCCTGTCCAACAATATGTTCTGCTATAAGTCCCCGGTGTGTATCGCTAATGTTTTCGTTAAAAACAAGCGTTCCCATCAAATGAAGTGAATGGTTGATCAGGCCCGTGTCAAAAACATGTAACCTCGGTTTACGTTCCAAATTCGGTTTCATAGGCAATTGTGCCGATGTGCAAGGATAAACAAGTTTAGCCAGCATGGTTTTTTCAACTATGCGGAAGGCTTCCTTCATTTCCCGTGTATGATAACCCGAATTTCCAAATTTCTCGAATGTCACC
The DNA here is from genome assembly GCA_037128295.1 of Mariniphaga sp. Taxonomy (GTDB): domain Bacteria; phylum Bacteroidota; class Bacteroidia; order Bacteroidales; family Prolixibacteraceae; genus JAAFHB01. Next base: position 41,811 of record JBAXWR010000007.1, on the reverse strand, counting down.
TTATTCCCACCTTCAGCGAAAATATTTGAGATAATATGCCTGATATAGTGGACCTGTGAAGATGACCCCGCATATTTTTCTACATCGTCCATATACGATTGAATGAGGCTGTTGTAAACGGGTTCAAGAGCCGTAATGTCGCCATTTTTTGAATATATGTCAACCACTTCAGGCATCCCACCTATAGTGGCATACTTTCTAAACAAGGCAATCAATTGGGAATGTAAGAAATCAGGAACTGTTGGTTGTTCAAGCATTTCAATTAACTGATCGTTATTCGTGGCATAAAGAAATTCCCTGAACGAACATGGGCGCATTGCCATAAATTCGACTCTTCCTACTGGAAATGAGATGCTTCTGTCGAGGATACTTTCAAGCAACGAACCTGCTGCAATTACATAAACGTCCTTTGCCTCTTCATAAAAATAACGCAAAAGTGCAATTGCTTTTGGTGAGTTCTGGATTTCATCAATAAAGATCAACGTTTTTGCCCCGTTGCGTTTCTTTTTGGCAAAGATAAAAAGCGTAGTGAGCAAATCATTGAACGGATATTTTCTTTCAAATATTTCCCGTTGCTCTTCTTTGTCAAGATTGAGAGAAATATACTGTTCGAAATCTTCGGCAAACAGATCAACTATGGTAGTTTTTCCTACCTGCCTGGAACCTCGTAGAATAAGTGGTTTTCGGCCCGGCTTTGCTGCCCATTTTCTCAACTCTTTTATGATATCCCTTGTGAACATTTTAAGTGCATTTTGAAATTTGGGATAAAGATAATAATTTAATGTATCAAATCAGGGGTAATATTTTCGATAAAATGTCACAGATCATGGGTAATGTATTGAATAAAATGTCATAAATCATGGGTATCGCTCTTATAAAGCTAATTATTAAGATGTTATTACCATTTTTGGATATCGCATTTTTTCCACCTTTCAGCTTCTATCATCTGAACATTTACTCATATTTATTTTTTTAATTTACCACTCCTTCTGAACTTCTTCCATAAAGTTTAATTTTGCTGATCAGAAACTATCGAACCAATAATTTCAAAAGATATGCAACTTTCCAAATTGTTTTACATCCTGTTCATTGTTGTTTTTGTAATTGGACTAAGTGAAGGTTATGGTCAGATTTCAACAAAAGTTACCAACGTCCTGCGGCCTGATCTCAAAGGGCAAAACCGTTGGTACATTGGGAACAGGGCACCATTACAACCGGCTAATTTCATAAAATTGCCACTTGGAAGTGTACAGCCAAAGGGTTGGATACTGAAAATGCTTGAATTACAAAAGGATGGATTGTCGGGCCATTTGGGGGAAATCAGCGCCTGGCTCGATAAAAAAGACAATGCCTGGCTGACAGTCGGTGGCGAGCACGGTTGGGAAGAGGTTCCTTACTGGCTTCGGGGTTACTCCGACATGGCCTTTATCTTTGATGATGCTCAGATGAAGAAAGAGGCAATGGTCTGGATTGAGGCCATTCTGAAAAGCCAGAAAGAGAGCGGATGGTTTGGCCCCGAAGTCAGGTCCAGGGATACAAAACAACTCGATTACTGGCCAAATATGCTTGTATTGTTTACTTTACAGAATTATTACGAATACACTGGCGATCAGCGGATCCTCAACTTTATGGAGAAATATTTCCAGTTTGAATTAAAAGTGCCTAAGAATGAGTTGCTCACAAGTTACTGGGAAAAAAGTAGGGGTGGCGATAACCTTTACAGTATTTACTGGTTGTACAACATCACAGGGAAAAATTGGTTGCTTGAATTGGCTGATAAAATCCATAGTTGTACAGCCAACTGGATGCAGCAATCGAACCTTCCAAACTGGCACAATGTCAATATTGCCCAATGTTTTCGCGAACCAGCCACCTATTATATGCAGTCGCACGATTCTTCCCATTTGCGTGCTACCTATAATGACTATTCCCTGATCCGTCGCACTTTTGGCCAGGTACCGGGAGGAATGTTCGGAGCCGATGAGAATGCACGGATGGGTTACATAGACCCTCGTCAAGGGACGGAAACCTGCGGCTTTGCTGAGCAGATGACTTCTGACGGAATCCTGACACGGATAACGGGTGACCCTTTATGGGCAGACAACTGCGAGGACGTTCTTTTCAACAGTTTCCCAACTGCCTTTACAACCGATATGAAAGCACTCCGCTATATCACTTCCCCAAATGGTGTAATCGCTGATGGTGAAAACCACGCTCCCGGAATCGACAATAAAGGTCCGTTTCTGACGATGAACCCGTTCAGCAGCCGTTGTTGCCAACACAATCATGGACATGCCCTGCCCTATTATTTACAGAACCTTGTCATGGCAAGTAATGATAATGGATTGGTAGCCAGCATGTATAACTCATGCGTTGCCCAGTTAAAGGTGGGTGATGGTTCTAAAGTCAGTTTGACAGAGGAAACCAATTATCCATTTGAAGAGTCCATAAAGTTTACTTTTAACATGGACAAGAAAACAACTTTTCCATTTTACTTCAGAATACCCGGTTGGGCCAAGAAGGTATTGCTTACAATTAACAATCAGCCTGTTAAAATAACCACTTCTGCCGGTTCTTACATCCGGATCGACCGTGAATGGAAAAACAATGACCAGGTCAGGCTGACATTGCCTATGGAAATCTCAATCAGAACCTGGCAAGCCAATCAGAACAGCGTATCGGTCGATTATGGTCCACTTACATTCTCCTTGAAAATTAAGGAAGACTATAAAAAACTGAACAGCATTAAAACAGCAATTGCCGATTCAAAATGGCAGGAAGGGGCCGACCCGGAAAAATGGCCCGCTTTTGAAATTGCCTATAAAACGCCATGGAACTATGGATTAGTTATCAATAACCCTGTTAACCAATTATTTACATTGGTAAGAAAAGCCTGGCCAAAAGACAATTATCCGTTCTCACCTGAGAATGTACCGATTGAACTTAAAGCCAAAGGACGCAAGATCCCTTCATGGAAGATCGACAAAAACGGCCTTGTTGATGTGCTTCCATTGTATCCTGCCATTACGGATCAACCGATTGAGAACATCGAACTAATCCCGATGGGTGCGGCCCGTTTACGGATTTCGGCATTCCCAGTTGTTAAATAGAAATATCTATTCTATATATCTTAATATCAATACATTATAAATATACCTTAAAAAAGGCAAATTTAAAGTCGTTCCTTTTTTTGATTGGATTTGGATTTTTAGCCACACCGTTGTATTCATGTCAGTTGACAGTTAAACAACCTTTAGGAAATCAAATCTAAAATCCATTCGGCGTTCCGTTCGGCGACCCTTTTATTCTTCTTTGGGAGGGTAAGTATTATGCATATGGGACACAATCCCCAGATGGTATCGCAGTTTATGTTTCCAATGATTTAAAAACATTGGAAATACCTCCTTCCGCAAATGGAGGGCTTGCCCTGAATAAGGCGGATGTTTGGGCTGGCGGTTGGTTCTGGGCACCCGAAGTATATCAAGTAAAGGATAAACTCTATATGTATTATTCAGAAGATGAACACATTTGCGTTGCCCCACAAGCGATTCCCCGACATGACCATTCTGGCAGGAAGTTCAGCAACCCATGATTGCAGATGAGAAATGTATTGAAAACTCATTGCATATTGACGACAATGGTAAATTGAGGATCGTATTTCATGCCCATAACAGTACCGCCAAAATCCACCCACGCCAAATGTACATCAGTACTGTAAATTTTATTACTGTTGATGGTAAAGCCATGATGGAAATTGACAAAGATTTTAATATACCGAAGCTTGAAAACAATCCAAAAGAACTTTAAAAGCCGAATTTTAAGAAAATAAGTGATATGAAATGTTTATGGTATATTTAAAACTTTTAAAGGAGTAAACGGCCAACAGGCATCTAATATTGGTAATAAGTCAATTCGATGTACTTTTGACCATTTACCGTAAAGCTCCATGCAACCAAACATGACCTGGCTGACAGCCTGTTGGATGGCACCGACCAAAGCGCACGCCTTTCGACAATCGACTTGTTGAATTTGCTCAAAGAGGTTTAATAACCGACACAAAATGGTTATAATTATTTAAAGTTTTTTAATATACAGTGTATAATGTTAGTTGTCAAATTTGTAACAATTTGTTTATATTTGCCACGAACAAAACAATTAACAATGAGCAGAGGCAGCCTATACGATAAAGTGATGACGATTTTCTCAACGACGATGATCTTTTTTTACATGGGACTCGCCTATCTTATACTTTTCTCATCACTTTTCAGCCATGTTGATATTACTTTCAGGGCAATTTTTGCTATTCCATTAGTCCTGTATGGTGGTTACAGGATTGTTACTTCTTACCAAAAGATCAAAGAAAACTTTTTTGAAAGAGACGGAGATTAACCATAAAAATTCTAATTAAATCAAAAAAGTAAAAAATTACAAAATTGTTGCCCTGTAATTAATATGATTTAGTATTATTGCAATAAATTTCAACCCTTTCTAATTGATTTATGAAGTTGTTATTAACAAATAGGAGTATAAAGTCGAAATGCTTATTTTTCAGTGGGATAGTAGTAATCCTGATGATTATAGTCCAGTGTTCTGGTCGTAGGTCAGCTGAAATTACAGAGACACCGACAAGAGGAAATATCCGCATTATAGCAGATGCTTCTTTTCAGCCTATTGTCGATGCAGAGATAGCTACCTTTACAACACTTTATAAATATGCAAAGATCACACCGACCTATGTCCCTGAAAAAGATTTGATTGCAGCTTTTTTAAACGATTCGGTCAAGGTTGTTGTTACGGCTTGGATGCCTACAGACCAGCAAAAAGAATTATTGTTTAATACTCAGATTATTGTTAGGACAACAACAGTTGCATTTGATGCAATTGCACTCGTCATTAACAAAGAAAATAAAGACTCCCTTCTCACATATCAGAATGTAAATGACCTGTTTACAGGAAAATTGACTGATTGGAATCAAATTAATGCCAAGTCAAAACTAGGAAAGATGGTGGCGGTATTTGATAACGACAGGTCGGCAAACATCCGTTATTTTAAAGAGTTGTTCAATCTTGAACCTCAATTGCCTTCAAATTTTTATTCTGTCAAAACAAATGACGAGGTAATTAACTACGTTACATCCAATAAAAGTGCAATTGGTCTTATAAGTGTCAATTGGATTGCCGACAGGGACGATTCAACCAGAAGGGCCTTCTCTGACAAAGTCAAGATTGCTGCGGTCTCACAAAAGGTTTTGGATCCGGGATCTTATTTTATGCCAGTGCAGGGATCTATTTACGATAAAACCTATCCGTTTACCAGAAAAGTGAACATGGTATCAAGAGAAACTTTCAAAGGCTTAGGTTCAGGATTTATCAACTGGGTTGCTGCCGAACAGGGACAGCGTATTATTTTGAAGTCAGGATTAGTCCCGGCTACAATGCCCATTCGTTTAATTCAGATAAAAAAATAATTTTTAACATAAATATATATGATAAATCAATTTTTTAGAAAACGTTCATTAATTCTTGCGCTGCTAATTGTTTGCAGTGTTTTTGGATTAAAAGCACAGACACTTGAAGAGGCAATCACCGCAACAAACAACGAACAGTACGATAAGGCAGATCAGATTCTTCAGAACCTGATCAAAAGCGCACCTACGAGTCAGGCATATTATCGTTTGGGCGAGAACACGATGTTGAACTTTTTCTCCGACTCCATTTCCAACTCTCTTAAAGTAGTGGCAGTTGAAGCAAAAGGTCAATTCGAGAAAGGTATTGCTCTAAGCCCCAATGATCCTCTAAATTATGTTGGACTTGCGAAAGTTTCCTCATATCTTGGTGATCAGCAAACAGCAGACCAGATGAGGGCAAAAGCTAAAAGCTTTTTGCTTCCATACAAAAAAGTGACAAAAATCCCAAACCCCAAAGAATACGCATTTACATTGGCAAAATTAGCCGAATCGTATATCGTTTTCGATAAGGTTGACACAACACTGGCAATGCCTTATTTACGTGAAGCATTGACCATTGATGAAACCAACGGCGCTATTTATATCATCGCTGGTGATATTTACCTGTTGGTGAATAACGGTTCGCTTGCGATTAAAAACTATAATAAAGCACAGGACCTTGATGCCAAATCGCCACTCGCTAATATGAAAATCGGCGCGATATATTTCAAAGGTAGGAACCTGATGGCTGCTATTCCTTACTTTGAACAAGCTATCGCATTGGACAAGAACTTTGCACCTGCTTATCGCGAATTAGGTCAGCTCTATTCAATGGCCGGAAGGTTACCGGAATCCAAGAAGAATTATGAAACTTACCTGACATTGACCAATCAGAATATTCCTGCCAAAATACGTTATGTAAACGCACTTTTCTACTCAAAAAATTATGCTGAGGTAATCAAAAACGTAGAAGATATTTTTGCAGTTGATCAATCAAGGACCTATCTTAACCGTATTGCAGGTTACTCATCGTACGAAATGGGGAAATATCCTGAAGCTTTGGCCTATATGGATCGGCTTTTCAAGAACCTTCCCGCTGACAAGATACTCAAAAAGGATTACATCTATTATGCAAGGATTATACAGAAAAAGAACCAGAATTACCCTAAACTGGTTGCAGAACTTGAAAAGGCGAATGTCGAACTTGCAAAAGTAAAAGAAAAAAACGATGCATTAAAAGGGCCTGCGAAGGATAAAGAAAAAGTAAGCGAAGATCCTTATCTTGCAAAAATAAAAGAAATTCAAAGTGGCATAGATGCTTGTACCGCTGAGCTTTCCAAGGGCTATGACGCTTACGAAAAAGCAATCACCTTTCAGGGAGAAGATTTGAACCTAATGCAAGAAAAAGCGAATTTGTTTTATTCACACAGACGTTTCAATGATGCTGCCGGAACATGGCGCAGAATGATTCCAAGAGGTAAAGACAGCGAAGACAATTACATGCAAATTGGTAAAGCCTATTATCAGGGAAGAGATTTCGACCGGGCTGATACAGTTTTCAATCAATTGATACATAAACATCCTGAACATGTGCCCGCCTATCTTTGGAGTGCTAATAATGCGGCTGCAAAAGATCCAGATGCCAAATTAGGTCTTGCAAAAGAAAAATTTGCTGCACTGATTAATGTGGCTGCCTCTGATTCGGTTAAATATGCAACTGAAATATTTGATGCCCTTCGTTACCTGGGTTATAGCGCGCTGCAAACAGGAAATTTTGATCAGGCCAAATCCTATTACAACAGGATGATCAACCTTGCTCCCAATAATAAGGATTTTGTTCTTAAAGCTTATAGTTCAATGAGCGCCTTGTATATGACTACAAATGAGTTAAACAGAGCACTAGATTGTTATAACAAGATACTTGCATTGGATCCCGGGAACACTTCCGCAAAAGCCTCCATCACTTATATAACAGCATTACAGGCAGGTGCCAAACCGAAAGCCAGTCCAAACGAAATTTCAGGTGTGATCAAGGATGCTTCAGGTAATCCTATTTCAAGTGCTTCAGTCAGGGTTAAGGACACTGCTGCTGAAGCGTGGACAAATGCAAAAGGTGAATACAGGTTCACAATGCCAGAAGCTTCAAGTACACTTGTTATTAGTGCCAAAGACTTCAACACCATAGAAATACAGGTTACCAAGGCAAGGACTTACAATGCAGTTCTAAAAAAATAACATAATTCGGAATCAACAAAATAATTATAGAGATTCAAAACAATAGTTTTATTTAACCACGAAAACAATTAAAAAAGATGAGTAAAAATTCCAGATCATTTAAGCAAGTGTTTGAGTCACTTTTTGCTTCAGGTGCTATCATTATTGCGTTTTTGGTAGCGTATTACTTTTTCACCAATTTTATGGGTGACCCCGTAAACTTTGAAGGCGGAAATCCAAAAGGTCAAGCTCTTCCAGGTAACTACATGGGTATCATTTACCAGGGAGGTCCTATCGTTCCGATTTTGATGACCTGCGTTTTAACTCTCCTTATTTTTGTTGTCGAGAGATTCATTACTTTAACCAAGGTAAAAGGCAAAAGAAGTTTGGACGTTTTCGTAGCAGATATTCAAGCTTTGACTTCCAAGGATAAAGTTGAAGACGCAATTGCTGCATGTGATGCTCAAAAAGGTTCTTTGGCAAATGTTGTTAAGGCTGGTTTGCTCCGTTACAGGGATCTTGAGAATGACAAAACATTGGAGAAAGACCAGAAGATTACTTCTATGAAGCAGGCTTTGGAAGAAGCTTCTGCACTTGAATTACCAATGCTATCGAAAAACATGGTTATTCTTTCTACACTGGCCTCCATCTCCGTTTTGATCGGTCTTATCGGAACTGTACTTGGGATGATCCGCGCTTTCGCTGCTCTTGCTCAAGCAGGTGCTCCTGATGCTTTGGCATTGGCAACTGGTATTTCAGAAGCGTTGATCAACACCGCATTCGGTATTACTGGTTCAACATTGGCTATCATTTTCTTCAACTTTTTCTCATCAAAAATTGACGGTTTTACTTTCAAGATTGATGAAGCAGGCTTTAGCCTTACTCAGACATTTGCAGCATCAATCAGAAAATAATTGTCTGGGTTTAATTCTTTTGGTTTATTACAAAAATTAAACTTATCGCATGCCAAAGATTAAATTACCAACGAAGTCACCTCATATCGACATGACGCCAATGGTGGACTTATTTTCGTTGCTGCTGACATTTTTTATGTTGACAACGACGTTTAAGCCTTCGGAACCGGCTCCTGTTGATACTCCATTTTCGGTGTCTGAAAAGCCTTCGCCTGATGCAAATATCATGACAGTGGTATTGGCTTCAGATAACAGGGTGTTTTTCAACGTGGACAATGGTCCAGACACAATCCTGCATTTCAGGCCCAAAATCCTTGAAGAAATGGGGAAGAGGTACAATATCGCGTTCACGCCGACGGAGCTGCGCAAATTTGAAAAGTATGGCGCCTCATTTGGAGTAAATATCAATGAGATGAAAGCCTTTCTTAATACGGCCGATCCAAATGACCGGAAAAAGTTCGAAAAAGGTATCCCTATCGATTCAGTCGATAATCAGATGGCCTATTGGGTACTGTATGCCCGTCAGGTAAATCCTGCCGTTCAGGCTTTGATAAAAGGCGACTCCAATGCTGAATATCCACTCGTTAAAAAGGTGTTGGATATCCTTCAGGATAAAAATATAAGCAGATTTAGTCTTATAACAAGCCTTGAAAAAGTTGAAATCGTAGAAGCTAAAAAGTAGCATTATGGCAGAAATTATACAAGATGAAAAACAAAAAGGTGGGAAGAAGCGTCCAAAGAAGCATTCTACCCATATAGACATGACGCCGATGGTAGACCTTATGTGTTTACTGATCACGTTCTTCATGTTAACGACTGCTTTTAGCAAACCGAAGGTGATGGAGATCGTTTTACCTGACAAAATCAAGAAGGACGAAAAAGTTGAACCACCGAAAATTGCTGACAGCCGTACGCTCAACATCGTCCTTGGTCCTGACAATATTGTTTATTGGTATCCTGGTAAAGCAGACCCTGCTGCACTTGTACCATTACAAAAAACAGACTTTAGCGACAAAGGAATACGCCAGGTGCTACTTGATAGAAACCGTGCACTCTTCAAAAAGATTGAACAATTTCAGGATGATGTAAAAACCGGAAAGATTGAAATCAAACAGGATTCTGTTCGTACGGCGATTAAAGCACTCAAAAAAGCCGATGATACCGGCCCTATTGTGCTGATCAAATTCTACAAAAAGGCAAAATACAAGAACCTTGTCGATATCATTGACGAGATGTCTATAGTGGGAATTGCAACGTACATTATAACCGATATCAGTTGGCTAGAAGAGGGTATGGTTGAAACCGCATTGGGAATACCCCACACCGCTACTGCGTCACCTACTGTAAAAAAATAAAGATCGAAGAGTATGGTACAAGTTAAACAATACGCCCCCACTTTCGACGACATCGTCTTCGAAAATAGAAATCAGGAATATGGCGCGTATCAGCTTAGAAAAAGGTACAATCGCGTTGTTCTTTTAGCTATGTTGATAGGCATTGTTGTCCTCTCAATCGTAATTATCGTCCCTTACATCAAGGCCAGCCGAAATGCTGCTTCAAAAGCCAGGGATGCTAATGAGGTAATCGCTGAAATGGCTAATAATCTTCAAAAAGAAGAAGCACCGCCACCGCCGCCGCCGCCACCACCACCACCTGCTGAACAAGTAGCAGTGGTTAAATACGTTGCTCCTGTTATTGTTGACTCTGTCAAGGTTGAAGATCAGAACAAGCTGATGATCTCCGATGAACAGGTCTCTACAACTGTTAATAAAGAAGTTGTCGAGGTCGTTGAACAGAAGAAAGAAGAAGTAGAGGAAGTTAAAGAAGAACAAGTCTTTGTGGTTGTTGAAGAGATGCCGGAATTCCCTGGAGGGGAGTTGGCACTTCGTAAATACATCGCTAAAGCCATTGTTTATCCTACAATTGCTCAGGAAAACGGAATCCAGGGAAAAGTTTTTGTAAACTTCGTCGTGAACAAGGATGGCTCTGTTTCCAATGCTAAAATCGCAAGGGGTGTCGATCCATCCGTTGACCAGGAAGCATTACGTGTAGTTTCTACACTTCCAAAATGGAAACCTGGAAAACAAAGAGGGGTGCCTGTAAGGGTTTCCTATACAGTTCCTATCAGCTTTAAGTTGGAGTAGGATAAGTACTAAAGTTCTTATTTTGAACTACATAAATTCTTATAAAGCCGTTCACTTCTGTGAACGGCTTTTTTGATTATATCCCGAAAGGTTACTAAAAACAATTCGCAAAAAAAAATACTATTTTTGGCACGTTTAATTCATTTACCCACAATTTGAGAACAACAGATTTTCAGACCGAGCAGGAGATGATTGCTTTATTACAAAAAGGCTCTGTCACAGCTTTTGAGAGATTGTTCAAAAATTATGGACAGAAACTATACCGCTTTTCTCATCGGTACCTGAAATCGGAATCTGAAGCTGAAGACGTTGTTCAGGAAGTATTTCTTAAGTTGTGGGAAAACAGAACGGGTCTTAGAACTGGAACCTCTTTCCAATCCTACTTATTCACCATTGCTTTTAATGTAATTCAGAAAAATTTTAATAAAAAAGCGGTCCAGGACAATTTTCGTATGACTTTGTTTGAACAACTGGCCGAGGAAAATTCCACATTGGAAGATCAGCCCGGTTTTGAATTGTTAATGCATAAACTGGATCTTCTGATTGATCAAATGCCAGCCCGACGGAAAGAGATCTTCCTTAAACGAAAAAAGGAAGGGAAATCAGTCGGAGACATTGCGACTGAGATGGACATCTCGAAAAAAACAGTGGAAAACCAAATCACTGAAGCGATGAATTATCTTCGTAAATCATTTAGTGAAGATAAAACATCGGGCGAACTCTTCTTTTTGCTCTTTATCGCTTGATATTTTATTTGTCGGATAGGGGATTTTGAAAGTTGTGGATATTACAGTCAAACCAATTCTTTTCTTTGGTTTCAAACAGTTAATTAATCCATGCAAGAAAATTTCGATAATCAATTGCTCCAAAAATATTCCGATGGAACATACTCCTACCGGGATTTTAAACGTGTTGCTTCGTGGTTCGGGGATGCAGAGAAAAGTGCAAAGATCGAATCGGAACTTCACCGAAAATGGGAGGAGTTTAAATTGGATAATGCTCAACCGGAAAAAGATTTAAGCTTAGTCTATGAACAAATTCGGCTCAGGATTCTTTCGGAGCCTCCCAAAACTATCAGTTTTAAACGAAAAATCATTAAATCCTATGGCAAGGTAGCAGCAATTTTACTGTTGCCTTTGCTGATCTATACTTCGATTGACCTGTTTTTTAGATATTTTCATCAAGAAACAGCCTGGGCAGAAATCTATTCCCCCAATGGTGCAAGAACCCAATTCTCGTTGCCTGACGGCACCAGGGGCTGGCTCAATAGCAATACGAAACTAAAATATCCGCTTGATTTTAAGGAAAATCGTCACCTTGATCTTACTGGTGAGGCCTATTTTGAGGTTACCCACAATAAGCGATCTCCCTTTGTTGTATCTACACAGAATATTGATATTATGGTGCTTGGAACAGTTTTCAGTGTTTCAGCTATTAACGGGGAAAATACAACAGAGGTCGTGCTTGAGAAAGGTAAGGTGGCGGTAGAGAATCAGGAAACCAAACTTTTAACTAATCTTGAACCCGATGAAAAGCTGATTTTCAACAATAAGAATAAGGAATTCCAGACGATGGTTGTTAATGCACAACAATACAACTCATGGAAAGATGGGTTGCTTGTCTTCCGGAATGAGCCATTGTCAGAAGTGTTTAAACGCCTCAGCAGGTGGTACAATGTTAAGATAACTATTGAAGATCAACAGATTAACCGATATAAATATCGGGCAACTTTCCGCGATGAACCCATTGAAGAGGTGATTCGCCTGATTGCAATAACCGTTCCTATTGAATATGTCATTCAGAAAAGGACCGTGGAAGATCAGGGGGTTTATGCAATTAAAGAGATCATTATTAAAAAGAAATGATAAGTAAACAGGGAAGTGTTGCGACCACTCCCCTGCTAAAATGTAGTAATAACAGATAGTTACAAGTATTAATTCTACAACGGTAAATGTATGAAAAAAAAACGTGAATGGTGGGCATTGGATCATTATGCCTTAAAAAAAAGTTTAACAATTATGAAATGGTGTCTATTCTTCTTTTTTCTTGGGATCATTCAGACGTTCGCGTCAGATGAAGCCTATGCTCAAAAGACAAAATTGGAACTCAACTTTAACAGAACCAAACTTGAAAATGTATTGAATGAGATCGAAAGTAAGAGTGAATTCTACTTTTTGTACAATCAGGATTTGATCAATACCAACAGGGAAGTCGATATTCATGTTAAAGGTAAAAAAATAGATGAAGTTCTGAATGAGTTATTTACAGGTACAGATATTCTTTTTACGATCTTCGATCGTCAGATTGTATTGACCAGGAATTCTGACGATACGAATCTGATCAGGCAGATGGCCCAGCAACAAGGTAAAAAAATCTCAGGAAAAGTTTCCGATCAGACAGGCACACCGCTTCCAGGGGTTTCAGTGGTAGCTAAAGGAACAGCCATCGGTGTTACCACCAATCTTGAAGGAAGCTTTGCACTTACAATCCCGGATGGGACCAAAACGATTGTCTTTTCATTCGTAGGAATGAGGTCGCAAGAGATAATTTTGGGAAATAAAGCAAATTTCAACATTACACTTGAAGAAGAATCAATCGGATTGGATGAAGTTGTTGCAATCGGATATGGCGTTCAGAAAAAATCCAACCTGACAAGTTCAATTGCCAAAATCAGCAATCAGAGTATCAAAGAGCGACCGATCACCACCATGGGAGAAGCTTTTGCAGGACAACTATCAGGTGTTAGGGCACAGAATCAATCAGGTATTCCGGGGTCGGAACTGACGATTAAAATCAGGGGGGTCAATACCATCAATGGGAATAGCAGTCCACTTTATGTTATCGACGGAATCCCACGTGAAAATATGACTGACATCAATCCTTCGGATGTTTCTTCTATCCAAGTACTTAAAGATGCCTCGGCAACATCCATTTATGGTTCAAGGGGAGCCAACGGTGTCATCCTGATTGAAACCAAGCAGGGTGCCGGTAACTCCGCCATTACTGTTGATGCCTATTGGGGATTACAGGATGCGGTAAAGAATGTTGACATGTTTGACGGATCGGAGTGGTTAGCCTATACGATCTACGCGCGTAACGAAACTTATTTGCGCAACGGAGGCTCAATGAAAGATCCAATGAGTAAAAGACCTGCTAACCTACAGATTCCAACAACCTGGACCGATGGATCACGACCTTATGTTGATTGGATGAAAGCTATTTCCCAAACCGCCCCACTTCAAAACTATCAAATTTCAGCTTCAACAAAAACCGATAAAGGAAGCATCTTCGTTTCCGGAGGCTTCTTGAATCAGGAAGGAATCATCAAAGAGACATTTTACAATAGATTAAATTTCAGGGTTAATGCAATGTTGAATGTCAGTGATAAGCTGAAAATAGGTTTAAATATTGCACCTTCCATATCAAAACAAGCAGACCAGAATACCCAGGGCAAAGAGACGGTAATTCACCATGCGATGGCAGAAGCTCCTATCGTTCAACTCAATGAAGCTACTCAACAACTTGGATTCCCCGATGATCAAAGCTTATCTTTAATTTATACCAATCCGTTGGAGAGGCTCAGACAAATGACCGATGCTACCGAAAAAAGTAAAATAAATACCTCTATTTGGGGTGAATATTCTATTCTAAAAGGACTTATCTTTAAGTCTCAATACAGCAACGACTACCGATCAGAAATCTATGAATATTTTATGCCTCCTTTAGACAGGGGTAGTATTCCTTCAGGAAATAGCAATGTCATACGCAATTCGGATTGGACTCTCCAGAATACCCTGACCTACGATTTTAGTATAAAAGACCATGCAATTAATCTTTTGGTAGGCCAAAGTGCTGACGAACACAGGTATTACAATATATCGTCGTCTGCCACAGGTTTTCCGAACTCTTTGGTAAGAACCCTAAATGTTGCCACTACACCCACCCAAGCGTATACTTTCAAAGACAAAAACACCGCAGCCTCCTTCTTTGGTAGGGCCAGCTATAACTATAAAGATAAGTATTTGTTCAACGCCAGTATTCGCCGTGATGGATCATCGAGGTTTGGCACCAACAACAAGTGGGGTTTATTTCCTTCTGCATCAGCAGGTTGGAAATTAAATGAAGAGACTTTCATGAAAAAATATGACTGGTTATCGCTATTGAAAGTCAGGGCATCATGGGGTATGGCTGGAAACGACCGAATTGGAAATTATGACTATATGGCATTGTTGCGTGTTGACAATACTTCCTGGAACAATGCTATTCAGGGTGGTTTGGCGCCCAATAACATTGGAAACAATAACCTACAATGGGAGACTACCACCACTACAGATATTGGGTTGGATTTATCAGTGCTAAAAAACCGGATTCAGGTCAATTTCGACTACTACATCAATAAAACTACTGATTTACTTTTCAACGTACCGGTTCCTAACAGTACCGGATTCAGTAGTTTCCGCACCAATCTGGGTGAAGTACAGAATAAGGGATGGGAGGTTGATATAAACACCCGTAATACTACTGGACAACTCAAATGGAGTTCTTCTTTAAACCTTTCAACGAACAAGAACAAAGTAATCGACATGGGAGGCGTTATGCAGTTTACCGCAGCTAATTGGGATGCCCAGTTCATTACCAAAGTTGGTGGTCCTGTTACGCAGTTCTATGTTTACCGTACCGATGGTATTTTGTTACCTACCGATTTCGATGCCAGTAAAAAAGCATTGGTACCTATTATGACCGGTCAGGTGGCAGGTAACGTAAAATATATTGATCAATTGACCATTGATTCAAATGGCGATGGTGTTATGGATAAGGCTGATGGTGTAATTAACTCGTCCGACTTATCCCCTTACGGGAGCAATTTACCTGATCTGATTTACGGTTTTACGAACCGACTCGAGTACAAAGGTTTTGAATTAAGTGTGTTGATACAGGGACAACTCGGCGGCGACATTATGTGGTTAGGCCAACGGCAACTCGACAGTGGAGGTGCAGGACTCAAAATTCTTGGCAGATGGATACATTCCTGGAAACCAGATTATGAAAAAATCTATGGTGCCGGAGAAAACCCAATTCCCTCAATTGCTGGAGTTGATATGTCATGGGATGGAAAAACTTTTTACGCATTGGCAGGTAAAAACGACAATAACAGCGATTTAAGGATTTACAATGCCAGTTTTCTAAAAATCAAGAATATTTCGCTTACCTATAATTTCCCTAAGAAAATTCTGGGAAGCTCTCTTGTGAAGGCTGCCAAGGCCTATATTTCAATCGACAATCTCGCGACTTTTGATAATTATCCAGGTGTTACCACCGAGTCAAACACCTTTGGAAACGAAACCACACAGGCTGGCGTTGATTATACAACATACCCATTATCAAAGCGTTATACTTTCGGTGTAAATATAACCTTCTAAAAATAAACTCGATATGAAATTAATATTCAAAGCATTTTTGCTACTTACAGTAGTCACCTTCACCGGATGTGAAGATTTTTTAACTGTTCTTCCTGACTCCTCTTATAGCGAAGCAGGCGGATATAAAACACAAACTGATTTCGAACAAGCTATTGCCGGTGTCTATGCAGCCCATCAGTCCATGTATCAAAGCAATGTAAACGGTACAATATATATGGATATGCTTCGCAGCGATGAATGTAATGTCATTATTCCACAGGCAAGTGCAGGTTATTTGGGCGGAATTGAACGTTTCATTGATGATGCCAACAACAGTACCCATGCGGGAAACTACTCGTCCTATTACATAATTATAAACAGAAGCAATATAATACTGGAGAAGATTGATGCGGTTACCTTTACCGATGAAAATGCCAAAAAATACATCAAAGGGGAGGCATTAGCCTTCCGTGCATACAGTTACTGGATGCTTGGATGGCAGTTTGGCGGCGTTCCATTAATCAAAAAAATTACTTCGGTCGATGAGACAAAAACAATTGCCCGTTCAACTCAAACCGAAACATTTGCTTATGCCGCCGAGAATTTCAATAATGCCATAGCGCTCTTGCCTACGGTGAAATGGACAGGTAAAAATATTGGCCGATTGACAAAATATTCAGCCATGGGAATTCTGTCTCGGATGTACCTATTCCAAAAAGATTATGCAAAAGCAAAAACATTACTTAGCGATATCATCAACTCTGGGTTATACGGTATGGAAGCTGATTATAAAAACTGTTTTGCCGAGAGTAAAGAAAATGGTATGGAAAGATTATGGGAAGTACAGTTTATGGGGGGACAGCTTGGCGAAGGACAACAATTTACAACAGGGATGTTACCACAGGATTATGTTGGTACTATTCAGCCCTTTACCGGATATAGTTCAGCGCCAATGATCACGACTGATCTGGCAGCAGCCTATGAATCAGGAGATTTAAGAAAAGAAATTTCCTGCGTAACCAATATCAAATGGAATGGAGCATTAGATACCAAGAATTACTTTATTCGCAAGTATCACTATGCCGATGTTACAACCCCAAAAGTAGCTAACGACTGGGGTGTTAATTTACCGGTAATCCGTTATACCGATGTGAAAATGATGTATGCCGAAGTATTAAACGAGACTGCGTTTTCAAACTCTGGTGAGGCGATAGCCATCCTTAACTCGGTTAGAACCCGGGCAGGATTAACACCGCTAACTACAGTACAAGTTCCTGATCAGGCGTCGTTTAGAAATGCAATTATTAAAGAACGGCGGGTTGAGTTTGCATTTGAGGGATTGCGTTGGCCTGATCTGGTTCGTTGGGGGATTGCAATGGATGTGATCAATACGAAGCTTTCCAATCCTGTCCAGGATGGTGGAACCTTCAGGATGAAAGCAACCCAGGTACTTTTCCCGATTCCGTTTGATGAATTAAACAGATACCAGGATACGAAAGTGCTGTGGCAAAACCCTGGTTATTAGATAAATAGTTGGTGTTGATTTAGTAAATGGTTCGTTTGTATGGAATAGGGCGGGGAAACTCACCCTATTCTTTTGTCGTAATTGTATAAAGAAAAGCCTTAATTATGCAATCCCTGAAAGAAAAGAGTTCCTACATTTGATTTGCTGATTTATATCATCAATTTAAGCGTATATAATACCAATAAAATATCATGCCTATGAAGTAAACCCAAAAGAAAAAAACAAATGAACCTGAGAGTACCCCAGGTTCAAGTGATTCTCGTTTTCAATTACTTAATTAAAGCCATTTAAAATGAATTTAGTGGAATTTATTCATTGATAAAAATGGCTAAACTAAATTTTCAGCAAAAGTATGAAAAAAAAATTGACGAAAAATGGCCATTTACCCTATCTGGCCACAATTATTGAGTATTCTTTAAAGACAAAAGTTGCATTTTATCAGTTTTGTTTAATTGGCTTGATTACCTTATCTTGTATAACAAACGGTGTTATTGCGCAACAGCAAGGTAGAAAGATTAGCGGAAAAATATCAGATAATCAAGGGCTTCCGTTGCCAGGTGCTTCTGTAATCGTAAAAGGGACCACCATAGGTGTGGTTTCTGATATGGAAGGTGCATTTACGATCGCAGTTCCCTCAGATGCCAAAGTGTTGACGATCTCTTTCATTGGAATGAAAAATCAGGAAATCACGCTTGGCACTAAAACCAACTTCAGTATTGCGATGGAATCTAACGTGATAGACCTTGAAGAGGTTGTGGCTGTAGGATATGGTACCCAGAAAAGGGCAAATCTTACCGGATCCGTGTCATCTGTCACCGGTACTGAAATGGCAAAACGACCTGTTCCAAGTGTTCAAAACCTTTTGGAGGGAAAAGCCTCCGGATTACAGGTAACGCAAAGTGGTGCAACACCGGGTGCAGATGGTGCAACAATCCGGATTCGTGGATTCGGGACATTTAGCAGTACTGGTAGCAATCCTCTTGTTCTGATTGATGGAGTAGAAGGCAACATGTCCTACCTGGATGCAGACAACATCGAAGATGTCTCTGTATTAAAGGATGCAGCGTCAGCAGCAATATATGGTGCGAGGGCTGCAAATGGTGTAATTTTGGTTACGACAAAAAGGGGAAAAGCAGGGAGCGTGTCGATCGAATACCATGGCACCTTTGCCGCTCAGGACCCAACACGACTGCCTGATCTTCTTTACAATTCGGCCGACTACATGCAATATTGGAATGAAGCCAATGTAAGGGCAGGTATGGTGCCCTATTTTACTCAGACTGAAATAGATGCATTCAGAAGCCATCCAAACGACCCTGTTAAATACCCGAATTTTAACTGGGAAAAGCACATGTACAAAACTGGTTTTACTCAAAACCATCACCTGAGTATCAATGGCGGAAACGAAAAAACTACATTTAATCTGTCTGTTGGCTATTTTGATCAATCAGGAATAGTCCCTTTATTTGATTTCAAGAGATATAATATGCAATTAAATGTTGACACTAAAATAACTGACTGGTTCAAAGTAGGTGGAAATGTACAATTGTTAAAATCAGATAAGGTGGCGGATGTGCAGTCAACATTTGCAGATAACTATTTTATCATGCATACTTTTGGACCTGGTCCAAATTATACCCCGACGATGACATTGCCTGATGGCTCAACTGGGTTTGTGGCAAGATACAGTCCTGCTATTGCTGAGTGGACCGTAAGGAATCCTGATGCGATGATCGCGCAAGGGTCGAATTTGAACACCCGATACTATACAGCCCCACAAGTTTATGCAGAGATCAACCTGAATAAGGATCTGAAATGGACTACCAAAGGAGCAGCTTCTTTTGATTATAACTGGATACAGAATCATGAGAATGCAGTTAACAACTATTATTTTACAGATGGTACTTTTGCTCATAACGGTGCCGTATGGCATCAGGGGGTTATTGAGGATATCTATGCAACCTTAAACACTACATTGTATTCCACATTAAACTTCAAAAAAATCTTTAATAAGATCCACAATGTGAATGTTTTAGGTGGGTATAACCAGGAAGGTTCCTATTCTAAACAATTAGGGGGTTCCAAAGTCACTTTTCCAACAGATAATCTCAAAGAGCTTAACGCAGGTTCGGCTACAGGCCAAACTACCCGTGGAACAGCAAACGAATGGGCAATACAGTCCTTTTTTGGACGTGCTACTTATGATTTTAAGGACAAGTACTTTGTTGAACTCAATGGGCGTTATGACGGTACTTCCAGAATTGCCCCAAAAACCCGTTGGGGATTTTTCCCTTCTGCATCTGGTGCCTGGAGAATTTCGCAGGAATCGTTTATGAAAAAATACGACTGGCTTTCCAATATGAAACTTAGGGGATCCTGGGGACAATTGGGTAATCAAAACGTAGGATTATATCCTTATCAGGACGTTTTGTCAACAACTCAATATGATTTTGCAGCCTTGGAAGCTGGAGCGCGTCCCACAAGGCTTGTTGACAAAACACTGCAATGGGAAACAACAACAGTCACCGACTTTGGAATTGACATGAATGTAAAAAACGGTTTGTTTACGTTCACTGCCGATTGGTACAACAAAACCACTGATGACATCCTCTATCAGATCCCTGTTCCTGCCAGTGTAGGACTATCCGCTCCTACGGTTAATGGCGGTCAGATGAAAAATAAAGGTTGGGATTTTGAACTTGGGCATTCCAACAAAATCGGGAAATTAAAGTATGATGTTAACTTTAACATATCCTTCTTCAAAAACGAAGTAACCAAAATAATCAGCCCGACCATTGGGACGAATCTGGTTAAGGAGGGTCTCCCTTATGGTTCATGGTATATGGTTGAATGGATCGGAATTTTCCAAAATCAGGCTGAAATTGACAACGGGCCCAAACACCAGTTTAATCCAAAGCCAGGAGATTTGAAGTTTAAAGATCAGTTGACCATAGATTCCGATGGTGATGGCGTTTTGGATAAAGCTGATGGCGTTATTGATGCCAAAGATAGGATTGTTATACCAGGTTACTATCCCAAATTCTATTATGGAGGCAACATCAACCTTTATTGGAAGGACTTCGATGTGTCTGTATTCTTTCAGGGTGTAAACGGAACTAAGAGTTATGCAAACAACTGGGGTCTAACACCTTATACACAAGGTTCCCCGCCAACAATGGATTTGGTAAAGAACCATTGGACGGGTGACGGTTCGACCAATACCTATCCGGCAATGTACAGATCGGGATACGGACCAGTTACGGGTACTACATCGACTTTCAATTTGTATAACTCATCATATCTACGTGTAAAAAACCTCCGCATTGGATACACTGTTCCAACAGCTATGAGCCAAAAGATAGGCTTGAAACAAACACAGGTTTATTTAACTGCTGACAACCTGTTCACTTTTACCAAGTATCCTGGAATGGATCCTGAGAGAACTTCGGGGAACTTTTCCGTTTACCCAAATGTCAGAACATTAGCCTTTGGAATCAGAGTGAAACTTTAAAAATCGACATTATGAATAAGTATATGATTAAAAGTATAAGAATTTTCATTATCGGAGTTTTTGCACTCAACTTTATGTCATGCTCCGGTTTACTTGACAAAAATCCTTTAGATCAGATATCCAGTGAGACTTTCTGGACAAGTGAGAAGGAGGCGAATATGGCATTGGCAGGTGTTTATTCACGTCTTTATGCCCCTCCATTTCAGCACAATGACGCAAAGTTTGAAGTTATGGCGGGAGAGTCAGACTCCAACCAATCGCAGGCATGGGTAATTATTGCCCGTGGACAAATTGAATCAACTTCAGGAAGCCTGATCAGTGAGGTTTTTACCAATAGCTATCTTGGAATAAGTTCCTGTAACTTTTTCCTGGCAAATGTTGATAAAACACCGATTTCTGCTGACAAGTTGAAAGTGTATAAGGCAGAGGTACAATTCCTTAGGGCATTTTTCTATTTTAACCTTGCTGATGTATATGGAGGTGTGCCGTTGTACACCAAACCTGTAACCATCGAGGAGGCTAAGGTTAAACAAAGTACTAAAGCAGAGGTAATTGCACAAGTGATAAGTGATCTTGATTTTGCCATTGCAAACCTTCCAGATGTTGCCTACACAAATGGCCATGCTGTTAAAGGTTCCGCATTGGCACTCAAGGCTAGGGTATTGCTCACGATGGGACAATGGGCGGATGCAGCCACTGCTGCCAACCAGGTGATCACAGGAGGCAAATTTTCTCTTTTTAACAACTTCAGGACACTGTTTTTGGCATCTGGACAATCGAATAATCCTGAGATCATGTTTTCAACGAGGTATCTGAACCCGGATGACTATTCTGATCTGGATATTCGCTGGAACTGGCATGGCGTTGTAAATCCACGACGGGAACTTATCGATGCATATGAATGCACTGATGGACTTCCAATTACTTCTTCGCCCCTTTACAATGCGGCTAATTACAAACTTAACCGCGACCCACGATTAGCTTTAACAATTAAACCATTTGCAGATAAAGCAATCAATTCTGGTGGTAAAGAAGTCGATTTTAATTATAACGGACAATCTGCAAGTGGCTATAACCCTGTCAAATACGGCAATTGGGATGCACTGCCATGCGATTACAGTACAAAAAGTGAACAGGATTGGATACTTCTAAGATATGCTGATGTCTTATTAATGTATGCTGAAGCAAAGAATGAGGCTTCAGGTCCAGATGCCTCGGTTTACAAAGCTATAAACGATATCAGGGCCAGACCAGGAGTCAATATGCCCGCACTTCCTGCCGGATTAACAAAGGATCAAATGAGAGATCGGATCAGACAGGAAAGAAGGGTGGAATTAGCTCTTGAAGGGTTAAGGTGGAGCGATATAAAACGATGGAAAACTGCCGAAACCTATATTCCTACTCTTGTGGATCAGGGTGGTCAACGGCGGGTTTTCAATGCGGCAAAGCACTATTTGATGCCTTTCCCACAATCTGAAATCGATGTCAATCCAAATTTGGTTCAGAATCCGGGATATTGATCAGCATATACCTAACAATGAAAGCAATGTGTGTTTTGGTTTAGTAATTGATAGTTGATTCGTTTGAAAGCCACAGTTCCTGAATGCAGGATGTGGCTTTCGTTTTGGAGATCAGAGGAATATTAGCATCATCCCCATTTTAAATCCTTTGATAAAAAGTTCATTTTGGTTTGATTAAGAAATCATAACTTTAACATTTATATTATGAGCTCAAATTACAAATTCAAAAAGTACGGTTATGGAGTTCTCGCACTTCTGCTGTGGGTTGGTAAACCTGTTTTTGGTCAGGATAAACCGGCAATGCCTCGGGCTAATCTTCCTGAAACTTATATAGTTCCAAATTTTCATCCGGCGAGCTGCGGTTGGCTGACCAACTGGTCAACTGAACGAAACTACTGCGCCAACTCTTATCTTGATCACCTCGATCGGATTTGGGACGACTCGAATTATGCGTTTGTCCTTTCAGAATGTAACAATTTGATCGCTATACAGAACTTTGCTCCGAAGCGTTTTGAAGAGATCAAATTGTGCGTCAAAGAGGGACGCGTTGACTTGCCGAATGCTTTTTTCCTTGAATCAACCATCAATCTCTCAGGCGGTGAGGCACTGGTAAAAATGGGTATTGAAGGATTACGCTGGCAAAAGCAGGTCATGGGTATAAGTCCACGATTCTGTTGGGCTATTGATGTCTGTGGCACCCACGAACAGATGCCACAGATATGTGCTGGCCTTGGTTTGGAAGGGTTAATTTATACCAGATGCAACCGCTCCGGGAAAACCATTTTTTGGTCCGAAGCACCGGATGGTTCACAAGTGATGACTTTTGTGCCTGGCCACTATTCCGATTTCGGATCATTTTTTCATGCTACTGAGCCACTGACAGACAAACAATTGGCTGAATCACAGCAAAACCTCATTAAAAAAACGGAGATTACACCGGCTGGTGCACCTTTGCTTGTTTTGGGTGGTTATGGCGACTATTCTCTTGCACCTGCCAATCGAAACAACCCTACCGCTTTTCTGACTCAGTGGAAAGCCTATAATCCCAACAGCAAAATTCAATTCAGCACTTTTTCAAAATATTTTGATGCTGTAAATTCAGTTGTTAAATCGGGAAAAATGGAGCTACCCGTTGTGCGTGGTGGGACTGGATACACTTTTGACTCTTTCTGGATCGAATGTCCTAATGTCAAAACCTGGTACCGCCGCGACGAGCATGCCCTGCAAACGGCAGAGACGCTTTCTGCAATCTCCTCACTTAATGCTGGTTATAAATATCCTGTCCAGGATCTTTATCATGCATGGCTGCTCATGCTACTCAATATGGATCGCAATACCCTATGGGGTTCTGCCGGCGGAATGGTATTCGAACATGAAACTTCATGGGATGCAAAAGATCGTTTTGAATGGGTCGGGAAAAAGTCAACCGATATCCATGAAGGCACCATACATCAAATACTGGGTCAAGGTTCAGGAGTTGGTCTCTTCAATGCAGCCAACTGGAAACGGACCGATCCTTTACGAATTAAACTGCCGGCGGGTACCTCGTTGAAAGGAATTAAAACGGAACTCGCCCCCGATGGCACAACGATATGCCAGATGGAAATTCCTTCTGTTGGACTACAAGGAATGAAGCTTGAAAACAAGTCAGCCCCCTCACCAAAAGTAATAACCCTTCCTACCTCCATTGAAACAAAATTTTATGCTGTAAAAATTGATCCCGCGACGGGAAATATGACCAGTTTAAAGATGAAACCTTCAGGTAAGGAACTGCTAAGCGGACCAGCCAATGTGCTGGTTGCTGAAAAACGTACAGGCCAGGGCGATCCGGGAGATTTTATGAATCCTCGTCCGCAACGCCCTAAACTTGCCAGTTCAAACGACTACAAACCAACAATAACTGTTACCGAAGGTCCTCTTTCGATTACGGTACAGGTAAAGAGTAACTTTTATGGAGATGCCCTCTGCACCCGTTTGATCCGTTTTTATAAAGAATTCCAACGGATTGACTTTGAAACTGAACTAAATGATATTCCAGATTTGACAGTTGTGGTAGCCGAATTTCCATTATTTGAAAAACCATTGGAAATCCGACGCGGAATTCCATTTGGATTTTCACAGGGTGCCTGGTCAAAATCCAACGAAAATCTCCACGATTTACCCAACGGAATCAAACCTGTTGTACGTTGGAGCGACTATTCTTTTGAGAATGGAGGTGGTTTGGCAATTCTCGATCGTGGACTTAGTGGAAGGGAGATCAATGATAAAACACCTGTGATCTATCTTTATAACGCAACCGAAAAATACTATGGATATGTAAATCCATGGCTCAGCGGAAAAGGGAAACACCATCTGGAATATGCAATCTTCCCACATTCACAGGATTGGAACACTTCGCGTATCCCGCAAATGGCCTGGGAATACAACTGCCCGGTAACCATTGCCTCCGATTGTGCCGTAAAAACTCCCCAATCATTTGTTCAGACATCCGATAACGTTATTGTGGAGGTGATACGCCGCGAAGGAAAGGAAATAGAACTTCGGTTGGCAGAATGCCTGGGAAAAGCTGGCAATGCAAAAGTAACCATCACCTTGCCACACATCTCAGCGGCCCTGACCGATTTACTGGGAGGACATCCGCAGCCGCTGGCAGGTAAAGGAAGCTACACATTTTCAGTTCGCCCACAGCAAATTGTTACGATGCGATTCAAAACAGATTCAGAAGTGAAGGAGATCCAGCCGTTGATGGCTTGGGATGAAATGGTTCCGCCTGCCAAACGGGCTGCATTAAACAGCTATCTGGGCGACAAAAAAGGCCATCCCCCAAAGGGTAACTGACAACCAGGACATACTAAAAGCCATTATAAACAATTTCCAAATCACCGTGTAAAAGTGACAAAATGAGACACAATTTATTTTCCTGGTTAAAGATAAAAGTGTTTTTAACCATTTTGATCGTTATTTTTCTGAAAATGGGAACAATGGCTCAGGTAATTCCTTATCCAAATGCATTAAACAGTGCTGCAATTGTGCAGCCTTCGATCTGCAATGTCGATACAAACGGAATGATAATCGGTAACGGCGACATCAATGCGCTTATCTATTCAGTTAAAGACCAGCTTATTATGCATCTGGCAAAAAATGATGTATGGGACGCTCGTTTGATCACAGAAAAGGATATGCCATTGCTCAGCGTTGATGTTGCCAATCACTCATGGAAAGGTGGCGGACAGCCGCCCAGTTGGAATAATCCGTATCCTACCCAAACTCCTCCATCGATTGTACGGATCTTAGCAACCGGAGATGTAAAAGATTCCAGAATAGACCTAAGACTTGGAATGGCTATGGTAAAAACTCAATCAGGGCTGTCTGTATTTCGTGCCCTGGCACAAAAAAACGTCTATTATATTGAGACAGACGGGAAGGTGAGTTTAGAGGGATTTCCTCAGAGTTTTTTACCAGAAGCCGAAAAATCGGAAGCAAATGGAATGGTTATTATCAGGCAACATCTTCCGGAAGATCCGGATTACGCGGGGATGGATGTATTTTCCGTTCTTGGAAGCAGAGGAAACCGGCATGCCATTGCGATTGTAACCACACGTGAATCTTCAAATGCATTTGCAGATGCCGTTCATTTAGTAAAGAGTGTCCTCGATCAGGAACCAAAGGAGGTCGTTCAGGGACGTGAAAAGCAATGGCAGAAAGATAGGGCTAAAAGTGGTGTAAGCCTGGGCGATAACGATTTACAAAACTGGTGGTACCGGCAATGGTATTATTTCCTTTGTCTTTCCAAACCAGGCGCATATGCCATTGCGCTACAGGGCGGCTATAACAATAAGGCGAAGTGGCACGGCACATGGACAATGAACTATAATGCCGAACAAACCTTCTGGACTGCCTTCAGTTCGAATCATGTTGATCTGGCAGAACCCTATATTGATTTGGTGAATGATTTTCATCCCAGGGCCAAATGGTTTGCAAAGACTGTATTTAATTGTGAAGGTGCTGCAACACCTCACAATTTATGGCCGTTTGAAACCGATCCATTGAAATCTATTAGCTTAAATAACAGGCAATTGGCTTTTATGCCATGGAGTTATGGTATTGGAACAACCGGACACGTAGCCCATAATCTTTGGATGTACTATTTATATAGCGGTGATGTTTCCTATTTAAGAGAAAAAATTTATCCAATTATACGGGACTATGCTGAATTTTATGCTTCATTTATTGAAAAATGCAAACCTGAAAATGGCAAAGTAGTTTTCGGTCCAAGCGTGGATCCGGAACATACTGCTTTCGGTTGGGATAATAGTCCATATGATCTTGCCTGGTCAAAACACACGCTTAAGGCAGCCATTCAGGCTGCAAAAGTTCTCGGTGTTGACTCCGATAAGGTTAAACGCTGGACAGATGGTCTGAATAAATTGCCGTATTATCCGGTTTCAGGAGAAGTGGTAAAAGTTGGCGACAGGGAAAATGGGTACAACATCATAACCCCTATTGTTCCATTGTTTCCGGCTGAGCAGGTATCCTGGTTTTCACCGGAAAACGAAAAAGCGTTGTTTAAACGTAGTATTCAATGGATACAAACCAGGTACAACCTGAATAATTCTGTCGTCATGCTCAATGTAGCAAGAGCACGTTTGTCAATGACAGATGATGCATTGAATGACACGAAAACATGGTTTAAGGGGAAAGAACAACCTAACGGGCTCTTTTACTGGAAAGCACATGGTTTTTATATGACTGAACAAACAGCAGTTTCCGGCCTGATAACTGAGTTTCTGATCCAAAGTGTTGACAATATTGTGAGGATTTTCCCTGCCTGGCCCAAGAATACGGATGCGGAGTTTAACAATCTCAGGACACGGGGTGGATTTTTAGTTGCGGCCAGACAGAAAAACGGTACGATCAGCGACCTTAAAGTAGAGTCCACCATCGGAGGAGAACTCAAGCTTGTAAGCCCATGGAAATTAATCAAAGTTATATGCTCTGATGGTAAACAGATCACCCTTAAGCCCGATTCAATGGGTGTTGTACAGGTCACCACAACACAGGGTCAGAAACTTGAATTTTTCGAAAAATGAAAGAATCGACTTTTAGAGAAATTTAAATTGTTAAGTTCAATTAAAAATACAAACAAATGAATTCACAAAACCTGATGATGGTTTCTTTCGCTCTAGTGATCAATCTATTGATCTTGAGCTGTAGTAACGACCAGAATTCTACTCCTTTTCAATCATCGTTGAAGGAATCCAATGTTACCCTCTCGTCGATGAAAGATGGACAACGCGAAAGTTTAATCCTTGGGAATGGTGATCTCTATGGAATCGTCTGGGAAAAAGAGAGCTCCCTGTTCATGCGTATTACAAAAAACGACATTTGGGATGCCCGAATAGACGTTTCAAACGACGGAGAATTACCAAAAATTGATATTTCCGGAAACCAGATTTCAGGGGCAGTAGGTGCCCAACCCAGTTATTCAAAGCTCTATCCTCAACCCCGTTGTGCGGCGGCCTTGCGTCTTGGACCTATTCAATCATCTGATGAATTTAGCGCTCATCTTGACATAGAAAAAGCATTCGTTACAATATCATCGGCCAATAGCAAAACCACAACTGTCAGAATTTTGCATGATCGGAATGTGCTTTTAATCAACAGTCCGAATGATGTGATCCTGGAACCTATCAAAGCCGAAACTTTGCCTGATGCGACGCTTGGTACTACAGACGGAATTTCATGGTTATTGATGAAAATGCCCGGCGATATCGATTATAAAGGGATGGATTACGCCTTGGCTGTTGCATCGAAGGGCAATCTAAAAGCGGTTTCACTGGTCACTTCATTTGATATTAAAACCGGAGATGTATTGGAACATGCTATTGCACTGGCACGGACAACGATTACAGAAACAGAAAAGTCACTTATTTCGGAACATGAAAAGGGCTGGCAGAAGTATTGGTCCCGGAGTGGTGTCCAATTGGAAGATACGGTTTTACAGCGGTGGTGGTACCGGATGCTTTATTTTGCTCAAACGGTTTGTAAATCCGGAACTGCGCCTATGAATCTGATGGCACCCCTTGCAACAGATGCTACCCCATGGCATTCCGACTTCCATCACAATTACAATTCATGGCAGGCTTTCTGGCCCTTGCCCGCTTCAAATCATTCTGAACTTGCTGATCCATGGATCTCCTATTTGAATGACATGATTCCAAGATTCAGGTTTCTGGCCAGGGAGACCTACGATTGTGAAGGAATATATTGCCCTATTTCATCGTTCCTGCATGAACCTGATCCAGCTATCAGCCAGAGTAAAAATAAACGACAACTCTCTTTTAATCCATGGGGGCTAACGATCGGTGACGTGGGTATGAATGTACAAAATGGTTGGCAAAAACATCTTTGCGATCCTGACTCTCTCTACCTGAAAACCAAAATTTATCCTTTCATACGTGAAAGTGCCCTGTTTTATACCTCTTTCATGGAGAAATGTAAAAAAAATGATCAGGGAAAGATTCTGCTTGGTCCTTCTTATAGTCCTGAACACGGGAAAGTTGGAATCTTTAACTGTCCTTTTGATATTGCATATGTTCATTATACATTTGATGCGTTGATCGAGGCTTCAAGGGAACTTCAAGTCGATGAGGAACTTGCCCAGAGGTGCGTTAAATACAAGGCATTGCTCTGCGATTATCCTATTGCATTGAACGAAAGCAGAGAACCTGTTGTTGTAGATTGGGAAGGCTGTAAATACAATGAGGTTCCGGTTCATAATATAACTGTTCCTGCTGCTCCTGTTTTTCCAGGTGATCAGGTGACATGGTTCTCTCCTGAACCTGAGAAAGAACTTTTCAGGCGGACAATAGGTATTACACGTCACAATTTCAACAATTCCAACGTTATATTTAACATCGCAAAAGCGCGTCTGTCCATGCATGAAGCCATTGATGACTCAAAAAATTGGTTTATCTCGCGTGAATTACCCAATGGATTATTTAAGTGGCAAGGTCATGTTCATGGTACATTTATGGGAGAAATGATTGGCATTGCTGGTCTTGTAAACGAGTTTCTTCTTCAAAGTGTCAAAAATAAAATCCGTCTGTTCCCATGCTGGCCAGTAAATAAAAAGGCCAAATTCTACGGACTCAAGGCTCAGGGCGGTTTTATTGTTTCGGCTGAATTCGCTGATGGCCGGGTTAAATCTGCTACCATTGAAAGTGGCGCCGGGAATCAGCTTCAGCTTCTAAGTCCCTGGAAAACAATTTATATTGACGGTACAAAAGCCGATATAAGTTCTGATGGTCTGGTGACCTTAAATACAAAAAAGGGTGAGATATTCCATTTCTCCGAAACAAAGAGCAACCCATAATAAGCCATAAGTTGATATGAAATAGCCATGATTATAGAATCATAAATCGAAATAAAAATATCATCATGGCTATTCCATACGACCATTAAAAAACAAATTATTTCCGTATGAAAACTCTAAGTATTCTAATTTTCATTTTATTCTTATCTCAAACCTCCTTATACAGTTTTTCTGTACCTGATAAGGAATTAAATCCTTCTCAAACACTATGGTATAATAAACCGGCAAAAGAATGGACCGAAGCACTTCCGCTTGGAAACGGACGTTTGGGAGCAATGGTTTATGGCAGAACGGAAAATGAAATTATCCAGTTTAACGAAGAGACCTTGTGGACCGGTCAACCTCATGATTATGCACACAAAGGAGCTTATCAATATTTGGACAGGCTGCGTCAGTTGCTTTGGGATGGGAAACAAGATGAAGCGCATAAATTGGCCAATGAGCAATTTATGTCGCAACCGTTCGGACAGTTGTGCTATCAGCCCTTTGGTAATCTACTCCTGAATTTTCCGGGACATGAAAAGGTCCAAAATTACAAACGCCAGCTTAATATCAGCAATGCAATTTCATCTGTGGTCTATGAGGCTGATGGA
Organism: Mariniphaga sp.; assembly: GCA_037128295.1. Classification (GTDB taxonomy): domain Bacteria; phylum Bacteroidota; class Bacteroidia; order Bacteroidales; family Prolixibacteraceae; genus JAAFHB01. Next base: position 11,169 of record JBAXWR010000007.1, on the reverse strand, counting down.
GTGAAGTTTAAACGCGAAATCTTCGTTTCTGCACCCGACCAGGCTGTTGTTGTTCGAATTGAAGCAGATAAGAATGGGGCGGTTAATTTCACTGCAGGACTCAATACTCCTCATTCGATTCATGAAGTTTCTGTTTCCGGAGATGAAGTAATCTTAAAAGGGAGAGCAAACAATTACCCAAAAGAGTTGGGTTTCGATGGAAAGCCCTATCCTGAAAGCAAGGTGACTTTTGAGGCAAGATTAAAAGTGGTTAACGACGGTGGCGAGTTGATCAAGAATGGAAATTCCATTCAAATAAAAAATGCAAAAAGTGCAACTTTATTTTTGGTGGCTGCCACCAGCTTTGTCAGCTACAACGACATAAGCGCCAATCCTTCCGTAAAATGCGATAAATACCTTAAAGATTTGAATGGTAAATCATACACAACATTAAAATCGGATCATATTAAGGATTATCAGAAATTGTATAGCCGTGTAGAATTGTTTTTGGGAAGTTCGGATATTTCAGGTCGCCCTACCAATGAGCGAATAAATTCATTTAAACAGGATGAAGATCCGGCCTTGGTGGCTTTGCTCTACCAATTCGGAAGGTATTTATTAATATCATCGTCACGTCCCGGAACTCAACCGGCTAATTTACAGGGCATTTGGAACGATAAAATGGCCCCGCCGTGGGATAGCAAATACACGATTAATATTAATACTGAAATGAATTACTGGCCGGCAGAAATGACCAATCTTGCCGAATGTACTGAACCATTGATAAAAATGGTGACTGAACTATCTGAAACCGGTAAAAATGTAGCCAAAGAACATTACAATATGGATGGCTGGGTTGCACATCACAACACAGATCTTTGGCGGGGAGCAGCACCTATAAATAATGCCAACCATGGACTTTGGGTGGTGGGTGGTGCCTGGTTGTGTCAGCATTTGTGGTGGCACTATCAGTTTACCGGCGACAAAGAATATTTAAAAAACAAAGCCTACCCCATATTGAAAGAAGCTTCGCGATTCTTTACACAGTATTTGGTTGCGGATCCCAAAAAACCGGAATGGCTTGTCAGCGGACCAAGTAACAGCCCTGAAATCGGAGGATTGGTAATGGCGCCAACAATGGACCACCAAATCATCCGGAATCTTTTTGCCAATACGATTGAAGCTGCTGAAATTCTGGGAATTGATGGTGATTTTGTAAAAACATTAAAAGAAAAACGGGCTAAAATTGCGCCGAATCAAATTGGGAAGTTTGGACAACTGCAAGAGTGGTTAGAGGACAAAGATGATCCCAAAAATGAGCATCGTCATGTATCACATTTGTGGGGATTGCATCCCGGTGATGAAATTCATCCTTTGACGACACCCGAATTGGCTGAAGCCTGCAAAGTCACACTTTCTCATCGTGGAGATGGAGGAGCCGGATGGTCACGCGCCTGGAAAATAAACTTTTGGGCTCGTCTGCTCGATGGTGATCATGCATTTTTATTGCTGAAAAACTTAATCCTACCATCAATAGTACAAGATAGATATACCCCTGACGGCGGAGGTTTATATATGAACTTATTTGATGCTTGTCCTCCTTTTCAAATTGATGGAAATTTTGGTGCGACTTCCGGAATAACGGAAATGCTATTGCAATCACATTTGCGCGATAATAATGGGGATTTTTATCAGGATATACTTCCAGCACTTCCATCGGAACTTGCAAACGGAAAAATATCAGGAATTAAAGGAAGAGGAGGATTTGAAATTTCAATTAAATGGGAAAACAAAAAACTTGTAACGGTTGAAGCCAAATCCCTTCTAGGAAATAATCTGAATATGCGTTATTCAGGAAAGCTAATTAAGCAAACAACCAGCCCTGGCAAAATTTATTCATTTCATGCAGAGGATTTTAAATAGTACGATATGAAAAAAAATGTTCTTTTTATTCTTTTACCAGCCATACTGCTGGTATTTGGCAGCTACTATGCTGCAGCTCAGGATTCATTCAACTCTTTCGAAAGAGCCAAACAACACCCTTTGTCGAGCGATAAGCCAGCACCCGATTTCTTTGATGGGGCATTGCTTGGAAACGGAGCAATGGGAGTGGTGGTGACCACCCGACCCGATGCTGTTGTCTTTTATTTCGGCCACAACAATGTTTGGGACATCCGTATTGCAGAAAATAACCGTCAGAAAATAGGAACCTTCAAAGATGTATTTAATAAGGTCAAAGCCATCCCGGATACCTTGACTATCCTGACTAAAGATCCGTGGTATGAAGAATACAGCAAAATGACTGCAGAGAACTACCGAAAGCCTTATCCCCGACCTTTCCCTTGTGGTTCGGTATTGCTGGGGTTCGACCGCCGTAATGCCGAAATGATCGGTCACCGGCTCGACATTTCCAACGGGCTGTGTGAAGTGTTCATGCTCACCAAAGATCAGAAAAAAATTACCCTCCGGATATTTACAGATATGGCCAGCGACCGACTTTGGTTCCGACTGATTGATTCACAGGGGAATCCATGCGAAAATATCTTTGACCGCATCCGGGTTATGTCCGATCCATCGACGCCAAAGGAATTTCCTGATACAAAGATCGAAGAAAACCTGGGGAAAGGTGTAATCGCCTTTCGCCAGACATTGCCTTATTCAGAACCGGAAAAATACGATAAAGCTCAGGGTCATCCGAAAGACAAAGCTTTCCGCCTGATTGCTGCTGTAAATTGTTCATTGGAGAAAAAATCGAGAATCAACTGGGATGGCAACAAACAGGATATGGTTCCCATGGAAGCAGGAATGATTAAGCAAAAAGGGTTTGTTGGCTGTATTTCACTTCAGGAAGGCTTGAACAGTTCTCTTGCAGCCAAATTGCCTGATGTCTCATCTCCTGCTGCTGAAAATTTCAACTCCTCCCTAAAAGAAGGGGATAAGACCTGGAAAGAATATTGGAACAAGTCGGGCGTAAAACTGGGGGATCAGTTTCTGGAACGGATGTGGTATCAGAATCTCTATTTTCTGAATTGCGCTGCAAAAGACGGCGCCACTACTCCTGGTTTATTTGCCAACTGGAGTTACGATAAAATAGGCACGGCCTGGCATGGCGATTATCACATGAATTACAACACCCAACAGCCATTCTGGGTAACGTTCTCAAGTAACCATCTGGAAAAGAACCTTCCTTATGTCAATCTGATCGAAAAGTTAATGTATGTCAGTAAACGTTGGGCAAAGGAGTATTACGGGTTGCCTGGCGCTTATTTTCCGCACAGTGCCTATCCGGTCGATATGACAATGAATGCCTATCCAGTTCCGACATGGGGTTGGGAAATTGCCGAAACACCATGGGCTGTACAGGGTTTGTGGTGGCATTATTTGTATTCAGGCGACTTGGAATTCCTGAAAAACAGGGCTTTCGAACCCATGAAAGTTGCTGTGGAATTTTTAGTCGCCTATATGAAACGCCAAGAAGCCAGCGGTCCACAATGGAAAGACGATAAATTCCATATTTTCCCTACTGTACCTCCCGAATTATATGGTCTTCGTCCTGGCTTTAAATACAATTACGATTGTAATGCCGATTTGTCGCTCACCAAGTTTGTCTTTAAGGCATTTATCGAGGCGTCCAAAGTTCTAAAACTCGAAACACAGGAAAAAGAGCTGCTAAGCGATGTGAAAATGATTTTGTCACGCTTCCCTGAATACCCCACTGCCATATCCAAGACCTATGGAAAAGTTCTTGTTTCGGTACCTGAAGAACACGATCAGGTGGTTTACAATGTCCCTAATTCCCTATTTACAGCCTTTCCCGGGGAAGATCATGGTCTTCATTCCGATAAGCAGACGACTGAAATACTTAGGAATACTTTCTTTAATCAGCAAAATGAAGGAGGCAATGACTTGGTATTTATTAATTTACAAGCTGCCAGAATCGGTATGCTCGATCTGGAACGATTTAAACGGCAGGTCAACTACTCGATGTTACCCAATGGCACAACCTCCGATCGTGTCATGCAGGTACATGGCCGGTACAGCGACACCACTCCTTATGGATATATGGATAAAATGGGTGTGTGGTTTGAGAATTTCGCATTGCCGGTCGTTGTCAACGAATGTATGATGCAGAGTTACGATGGCACCATCCGTCTTTTCCCCAATTGGCCGTTGGAAAAAGATGCCGAATTTTATAACCTCAGGGCTGCAGGGGCTTTTCTTGTGAATGCCACCCTGAAGAATGGAAAAGTTAACGAGATAAAAGTAACCAGTGAGGTTGGGGGTGAACTGAAGATGATTTTACCCTGGGCGAAAGGAGGAACCGTTTCTACCCAAAAGGGGAGGAATGTACTTTTAACCCCGAACATAGAGATGCAAACTGTGAAAGGTGAAGTCTTGTTTTTCCAACCTTAACTACAGGAATATTGCCATAAAAGATTACCAATCTATGAGGAAAAACTTTAGACTCCTACGAATATCGAAAATAATATGACATCGGTAAAAACCAATATGATAAAAAATCAACTGTTAATAGCTTTGTTTCTGATCTTCTTCGTGACCTCTCAGCATTTTATTCTGAAGGCTCAACAACAAAATCCGCTTTCCAAGAAAGTTCAAAGTGGTGATGAGCAGGGACTTGAGATACCAGGAAATATTAAATTGTTGCAGGACAAGGAGGCGATTCGTGAAGCCTATAAGAGCTGGTGGACAGAATCGATGAAAACACACGATGAACGGATTGCATGGTTTAAGGAGGCCAGATTTGGCTGTTTTATTCATTGGGGAGTTTCCTCTCCTGCAGGTAATGAATGGAAAGGTACGGGTGGATTGGGCTATTCCGAACATCTGATGCGTGCCCGCAAAATTCCATTGACTGAATACAAAGAAAAGTTGGTTGCCACCTTCAATCCGGTGAACTTTAATGCAGAAGAATGGATCAAAGCGGCTAAAGATGCAGGAATGAGGTATTTTATTATTACTGCCAAACACCACGATGGATTTGCCATGTACCCCTCAGAGGCTTATCCTTACGACATTCGGTTGACCCAATTCAAACGGGACCCGATGCGGGAATTGCGCGATGCCGCCACCAAATACGGGATAAAATTCGGATTTTACTATTCACATGCTTTCGACTGGGAACACCCGGATGCCCCTGGAAATGACTGGGATTATGAAAATCCCGGAGGTGATAAACTGCTTCATGGTGCAAACTGGTGGGAAAATTATCCCGAATTCCTTCCGAATGCAGAAAAATATGTGAATGAAAAATCAATTCCGCAAATTAAAGAGCTCATCCGGAATTACCACCCTGACATCCTTTGGTTTGATACGCCACACAAATTGCCGTTGTATCTCAACCTGAAAATTTTGAAAGCCATCAGAGAAGCCGATCCAAATTTGCCTGTAAATGGACGCCTTGCCAAAATGCAAAACCTGAATTTTGGAGATTATATCAATACAGGCGACAGGGCTGCCTTTCTGCGTTCAACGCCAGGTATCTGGGAGGTCATTCCAACAACCAACGAATCGTATGGATACAATAAGTACGATAAAAACTACAAAACACCGAAGCATTTTGTACGATTGCTTGCCAGTGCGGCAGCCAAAGGAGGCAATGTTCTTCTGAATGTAGGACCAATGGGAAATGGGAAATGGGATGAAACGGATACCAATATCCTGAAAAACATCGGAAACTGGATGAAGACAAATGGAGAAAGTATTTATGGCACAGATCGCAGTCCGCTTTCCATCCAATCATGGGGCGAAGTTACCCAAAAGGGCAACATCCTTTATCTACATGTTTTTCAATGGCCTGAGGATGGAAAATTGGTCATTGGAGGCCTGAATGCCAAATTGGGGAAAGCTGTTTTAATGGCTGTTCAGGAGAAAAAATCATTAAAATGCGCACCGCTGAATAACCGTGATTTGGTAATTTTCTTACCCAAAATAGCACCCGATAGTTTAAACAGTGTGATCAAACTTTCTTTCAGTGGTTCTATGGAAACTGATTCAGTTCGTCTTTTGTCTTCCCGCCAGGCCAATGTATTGCTTGTATTTGATGCTATACTGCATGGCGATGGCTTTAATTATGGCGACGGAAAGCCCAATAGTGAATTTGTGAGTAATTGGAAAAACATGGATCAATCTTTAACCTGGAATTTCAGACTGAATGAACCGGCGGAATTTTTGGTGACGTTGAAGTACAATACTGGAAAAATGGATGATAAAGGACAGGTTTTCATGGAATTGGACGGGAAGAAATATCCGGTAAATTATCAGCCTGTTCTTCCCAAGGGCGATCTCGCTAAACGAATATTCAATCCGTCTGAATCCATTACAGTCGGGCAAATTAAGATTGAAGCAGGAACACATCAATTGAGATTAACTCCCGGCGAGTTTAAAGGAGCCGAAATGATGAGACCGTTGTCGGTAACTTTAACTCCTTGATCAGAACAAGCAGGGATGGTTACATAAAAATAATGCCAGAGAGGTTTGAAAAAATGTATTTTAAACCAACATTCATACAATTAACTTTCGATATGCTTTTTTACCAAACGAAAAGACAGGCAAATGGAACTCCGATAAATATTAATGTAGCTTCATTTATGAGAATAATAAAAATCAGCAGACTTCTTTTTTTACTACTTCTATTTCCGACATTGCTTTCGGGACAGCAAAAAGAAAAACCATCAGCAATCCTGGAAAAGGGATTTCTGTCGCCCCCTGAATCGGCCAAGGTCTGGACATGGTGGCACTGGATGAACGGAAATGTTTCCAAAGAGGGGATTACCGCCGACCTGGAAGCGATGAAACGCGTTGGAATCGGAGGTCTCTACAACTTTCATGTCGGTCATCAGCTACCCATTAATGGGAGTGTTGGTTTTTTAAGTCCTCAATGGTGGGCCCTTAGCAAATTTGCCGCACAGGAAGCTGATCGGCTAAATTTAAAATTTGGTTTTAACAACTGCCCCGGTTGGTCGGCAAGCGGAGGTCCCGATGTCAAAGTGGAGCAATCGATGCAAAAATTGGTCTGGTCAGAAACCAAAATCGCTGGATCAATAAAATTCAACCAATTATTGGCAAGACCTAAAATAGATACGATTTACAATTATTACAAAGATATTGTCGTACTGGCCATACCTGACAACGGAGAGGGTGCAATCAATAAAAATTCCATCATTGATGTATCGGAAAAGATGGATAGCGAGGGTCGTTTAGTCTGGGACGCTCCTTCAGGAAACTGGACTATTTTCCGCTTTGGGCATACCACCACCGGGAAAAAGAACGCACCGGCTCCCATCGGTGGTGAAGGTCTGGAATGTGACAAAATGAGCAAAGAGGCGGTGGCTGCCTTTTTCAAAAGCTATCCTGCCAAATACTTAGCCAATGCAAGTGAGTTTAAGAATGGCATAAAACACATTGAAATAGATAGTTACGAGGCCGGGTTGCAGGACTGGACGCCACGGTTTAAAGAAGAATTTATCAAAAGAAGGGGATACAATCCGTTGGTGTGGTTGCCGGTTTGGGCAAATAAAACAATCGTAAATAAAGCAATCAGCGATCGTTTCAGGAACGACATGAAACGGACTATTGCCGAATTATTTGACGAAAACTATTTTGGCTATTTTGCAGACCTTGTCCATCAATACAAAGGGTTGCAGTTGACCATTGAACCGTACGACGGACCCTTCAACCCTTATGATGTAGCGGCCCGTGCAGATATTCTGATGGGAGAATACTGGCAGAAACCAGCCACCTGGGGTTGGAACTGGACAGCAGATGTAGTTGCATCCGCCCATGTGTTGGAGAAAAACATTGTTTCCGCCGAATCGTTAACCGGCTGGCCACATGTTTCCAAATGGCAAAACGATCCCTTTAGCCTGAAGTCATCGGCCGACAGGGCTTTCTGTCTTGGTGTCAACCGCATGGTGCTGCACACTATTGCCCATCAACCCTGGGGCGATCAATTCCGTCCTGGCATGACGATGGCTTTCTGGGGTCAACATTTTGGACGAACCGAAACCTGGTGGGAACAATCCAAAGTTTGGTTCGACTACCTCAGTCGTTGCCAGTATATGTTGCAGCAGGGTGAATTTGTAAGCGATATTTTATGCCTGAACAGAGGCCTTAGCAATCTTCCCGATGGCTTTCGGGCCGACATCTGCAGCGAGTTGCAATTGATCAACCTTGTAAAAGCTAAAAACGGGATTATCGTCCTTCCTCATGGAAAAACATACAGGTTATTGGTTGTTAGCGATACCTTGCTAACCCCTGAAGTTGCACGAAAAGTCAAAGCATTGGCCGATGCCGGAATTCCCATTATTGGGAAGAAGTTTATTGCTTCTCCATCATTGCAAAATTATCCGGCTTGCGATGCGGAAGTCAGGTCAATTTCAGAACAACTTCAGAAAAAGGGGGTAGTAATGGATCTTACTATAAATCAATTACTTGATAAAAAGGGAATTCTACCCGATTTTATAACGACAGAAAAAGAGGCGGCGTGGGTACACCGAAAAACAAAAGAAGCAGATATCTACTTCGTTTCCAACCAGATGGATTCGACGAGAATTCTCAATTGCACCTTTAGGGTTACCGGAAAGCAACCTGAAATCTGGGATGCTGCCACAGGAAAAATAAAAAATGCAGGAAGCTTTGTAATAAAGGATGGGTTAATACAGCTTCCGCTGAAACTCGATCCCAGCGGATCTTGCTTCGTGATTTTCAGAAAACCCATCTCGTCAAAAAATGGAACCTCACCCTTGAACTGGCCCGTTTATACACCAATTCAGGAACTTACCAATCCTTGGACAGTCCGCTTCGATCCCAAATGGGGCGGACCAGAACAAGTTAAATTTCCTACTTTGCAGGACTGGTCAAAAAATGAGCTAAAAGGAATCAGGTATTACTCAGGTACAGCCACTTATGAGACAACGTGTGAATTAAAGGAAGTTCCTGGATCACTGTTTATTGACCTTGGAAATGTAAAGAATCTTGCGGAAGTAACGTTGAATGGAATTTCCCTTGGTGTGATTTGGAAACCCCCTTTTATCACCAATATTTCAAAAGCCGCCAAACTGGGTAAAAACATTCTGGTAGTTAAGGTGACCAATCTTTGGGCCAACCGGTTGATTGGGGATGAACAGGAACCGGCTGATATGAAATGGGATACCAAGCTTGCGGGCCTTGGTTCTGTGAAAAATGCCATGGCAGGTTACAAACTGATGGAACTTCCTGCATGGTTTATCGAAGGGAAGCAAAGGCCATCTTCAGGACGTTTTACGTTTACCACTTTCAACTATTTTACGAAGGATTCGCCGCTGCTGGAATCGGGGCTTATCGGGCCGATAAAATTATTGTCTGAAGATTAAATAGGATTAATAATTAAATATACCTTGAATCAATGAAGACTAGTATTTTAATCATTCTTTCAGTTTTTTTATGGGCTGGATGTATTCACACAAAGGTTGCTGCGCAAATACCTGATAATAAGGTGGCCTGGTTTCAGGATGCTAAGTTCGGACTGTTTATTCATTGGGGTGTTTACTCTAAACTTGCGGGAGAATGGAAGGGTAAAAGTGGGTACAATGAATTTGTAATGTTAGGGGCCAAAATTCCGATTGTGGAATATGAAGAGGTAGCCAAAACCCTGAATCCTGTTGATTTCAATGCCGAAGCATGGGTGCTTGCGGCCAAAAATGCAGGGATGAAATACATGGTTATTACCTCGAAACACCACGAAGGTTTTGCAATGTTTAATTCTCCTAGTAGCCCCTATAATATCGTCAACTTTACCTCCTTTAAACGCGACCCCATCAAAGAACTTGCTGATGCCTGTAAAAAACTGGACGTGAAATTTGGGGTCTATTATTCATTGGGACGTGACTGGCACGACCCGGATGTGCCAACCAACTGGCCAACGAAAGCCGGGCGAAGCAATACCTGGGATTTTCCTGACGAAGATGCCAAGGATTTTTCGAAATATTTTGAGCGGAAGGTGAAACCACAAGTAAAAGAATTGATTGCGCAATATCATCCGGCTATTCTTTGGTTCGATACCCCGGAATTGATCAGCAAAGAACAAAGTCGCGAACTGAAAGAGTTGATTGTAAAATTAGATCCAAAATGCATCGTCAATGAGCGCATTGGAAATCATTATGGCGATTATGATATATTGGAGCAAAAAGGTGGAGATAAAATAATTCCCGGTTGTTGGGAGACTTGTATTACAATGTCGAAAAACTGGGGTTATATAAAAGCGGATACCACTTTTAAATCATCCGAAAAATTGATTGGAATATTGGTTGATGCAGTGAGTAAAGGGGGCAATTTGTTACTTAATGTAGGGCCAACCGCCGAAGGAATTATTCGACCGCAAAACCTGAGTCGGATGGCTGAAATTGGTAAATGGTTAGCGGTAAACGGAGAAGCTGTTTATGGAACTAAACCATGGAAAGTATTTGGCGAAAATGCCGATTCGGCAGCCTACAAAAGTCAGCAGGGATTTAAAGCAGAAGAAAAAGATGCGGTGTTTGACGGAACACCAAAAGATGTAGTTCAGGACATCCGCTTTACGACCAGGAAGAATGATTTGTATGTTATTGCCCGCAGTTGGCGACAAAAGGAAGTAACGGTTAAATCACTGATAACAAATAAGTACCAGATTAAATCAATTCAATTGCTGGGATACAAAGGCACGATTAAATGGAAACAAACGGTTATGGAAACTAAAATTGAATTACCCAAACAGGCTATTAATGAAATACCGGTTTATGTTTTTAAGGTGAAACTTGCTGAAAATGGTGTACATAAATAACAATCAATCAATGCGAACCCTTTTTTTGTTCATATCCCTCTATTGCATCTCTTTTCAGTCTGAAGGTATATGGAGCCCCAAACTCCCATTAAAGTGGCTGGAATGGAATGTTAAATACACCATGAATTTGGATTTTCAGCAAAATTCACAGATCAACGAAAAATCTTTGAATACGAAGGGTGGATTACAAGTGGAAATTGTGGATTCAACCAAAGCAATTCTGCTCACTGCAACTCAGGCAAAAGGGGGTGAAGTCATTCAGACAGATCAGGGAACTGCGGCAGTATTATTTCCGGCTGCTGCACCCGTTAACGATAAGATTACCTGGACAATTGATGGATCTTTGCCTGCCGGACTGTGGCAGGTAGATCTTG
>JBAXWR010000069.1:0-30707 GCA_037128295.1 Mariniphaga sp. | reverse complement strand
AACGCGAATCTAAAGTTTAGGAAACTTCCGTTCTATCCCTTGAACTATGAGGCCAAAATATTCGAAGCGCAAAAGTAGTTTTTAAAATTAGCTTTCCCGAATGGGGACACTTTTAAGTTTATTGCCCGCTTCAATTAAAAGTGCATCTGGTTTTGCAAAACATACCCTTATTAGTTGATTCTTGGTTTTTTCGTGCTGAAATGCTGAAAATGGAACAGTAGCAACCCCAAACTCCGTCACAAGCCTTATCGCAAAATCAAGATCCGATTCATCTGAAATTTTACTATAGTCAAGCATTTGATAATAAGTAGAATGTGTCGGAAGGATCTCAAAATTACTTTCTTTCAGCAAATCGACCAATAAGTCGCGCTTTTTATGGTAACTTTCACATATTGCTTTAAAATCCTGTCCTTCCCCAAGAAACTCGGCTAATGCAAACTGGGCAGGGGTATTCACACTAAATCCTTGAAATTGCTGAATTTTCCGGAACTCGCTCATTAATTTTTCAGGGCCAATAATGTAACCGATCCCCCATCCGGTAATGTTAAACACATGACCAAAACTTGAAACGATCAGGCTCTTTGATGCCAGTTCTGGAACAGAAGCAAGACTCCGAAATTTCTGTGAGTCAAAAACGATATTGTCAAAAACTTCATTGCTTAAAATGACCAGTTTGGTACCGTTGGTCATCCTTTTCAACTGATCAATATCTGTATCACTGAAGATGCGGCCAATCGGGTTTTGCGGATTGTTGATAATGATCATCCTCGTTTTCGAGGTGACCAATTTCTTTACCTCTTCCCAATCGATCCTGAATTCTGGCAATTTGAGGTTTACAAAGATCGGACGCCCACCATTGAGTTCAATAAATGGTGTATATGATTCCTGAACAGGTTCAAAGATAATCACTTCATCACCCTCTTTAACGAAGGTGCTGATGGCTGTCGTCATAGCCTGGGCAGGACCGGCAGTTATTGTTATATCTGTTTCAGCTTGAAAGGAGGTATTGTTCTGTCGGTTGAAAAGACTGATAATTTCCTTTCTCAAAGACTCGACCCCTTCTGCAGGCGAATAATCATTATTTCCAAGTCGCATATTTTTACTTACCAGGTCAATTAATTTTTCCGGGCAAGCAAGATTCGACATTGGATTCGCCAAATCGATCGCATGCTTCTCATCGGCAATTTCAAGAATTGTCGCGAAAGCATTTTTCTTCGAGGATGGAATTTTTGATGAAGCCATTTTATTATAATCAGTTCCAACTGCAAAAATAACATTTTTTTTTATTGTGCAATCCAGATAAGTTGATTCATTGCGAAAGGACTGGAAATTTCGTTAAATATTTTTACACTCATCTGTTAGTGAAGAATTTCCCTTACAATATCGAGTGATTTTAAGTTGAGTTTATTTCCAAGATGAAGGCTATAGTAATCAAGAAGATAATTAAGCATTATCTGCCTAAAGCCCTTATCTGGTTTGAATTCAGACGAATTTTGATAGCTGGTTCCAATTAATTGTGAAAGATTTGAACTTTCAGGGTTTCTTAGGAACCAGGGGTGAGATGGAGGCATCAATACAAATCTTCCGCCGATCAGGTCGAAAATCTGATTCGATTCTGAGTAATTATTTGTTGGGGCAAATCCAAGAAAACGGGTCAATTGGATTAAAAAAACCAGGTGAAAATTTCCGATCCCTTCCTCCATAAGATCGAATATTTGAAAAGAATGAAAAAGAAATTCAAATAGCTCAGGTCTGGATTCTTCTTCGCGTAACACCTTTCCCAATATCTCTGCCAAAAAAATCGCCTGAGTCGATTTTGAGATGATAAAAGGTAAAGACCCGAACGGAGAAATATTTTTAAGCTCTTTTACCCGCTGCAACTCCCGTCCTGGCTTATGATCTACCTCCATTTCAAGCAGAAACAGATGGCGCAGTAGATTACTCCTGATGATCGATTTTTTCCTATGGGTACCTTGCACTAAAAAGGATATCCTGCCGAAAGCCTCAGTGTAAATTGTTGTAATTATAGCATTATCACCATATTTAAGGCTATGAAGGACAATTCCGCGGGTTTTTTGTAACATCTAATGAATAAATAAAAGCTTTATCACTTTTGACTGGCTGCCATCACTTTTGGCACAAAAAATAAGGTAAACGCCGGTACTTACACGAAGACCTTTCCCGTTTTTCCCATTCCAAATGGCACGCCCCCCTATCGAAGTAGTCTTATAAACAAGATTACCGGCAACATCGGTTATTTTTACAGTCGAATTATCTGTGAGTCCATCAATTGTAACATCGCCCTGATAAGTTTCCCTTACGGGATTAGGCCAAACATATAGATTGTGGAAAGATCCCTCCCCTTCAGTTGCATTTCCCATCCAAGAAATCAACCCATTCGCAGTAGAAAAGAATACCTCCCCATTCACCCCATTTATTGCAATGCTGTTGATTTGGTTTGAAAAGAGGGGCGAATTATCTGTATTGAAATGGCTGATCAGCTTTGAACCATCCTCCGAAAATAAAAAAACACCAGAATTGGTCGTTCCAAACCATTTCCGGTTACCTCCATCAACAGCTATTGCGCTCACTGTTTCATTCTCAAGTGCAGGGTGAAAAACACCATCCCCAAGATCGACAGAGGGTTGGCTGCCGTAAAAACCTGTTGTTCCAAAAATAGCTTCCGGATTGCTGTAAACGACAACACCATTTTCGGTGCCTACCCAGAGGTATCCATCATGATCCTCAGCAAAACAGTTGATGACATTAAAACCTTTGATCAGGGTTGTCTCATTGTTTGTAAAGCGGCTCAAAACAGAACTTTTCTTAAAAACATCATCGGTGGTATTGTCTGGTGTGTTCTTTGTTTTTAAGGCAAAAAGATCGGAGTGCCCAACAATTATCCACTTGGTATCCGATTTGGATACAAGAAGGTCTCCCGCTGATACAAACTGATTGTTAATACCTTGATAATTGAGCGATTTCCAGGTTCCGTCAGGTTTAACCACATGCAATTGATTGTTTGCCATCGGATTTGTGGCCCACATATTACCTGTTGCATCAAAAGCCAATCCGCCTGTTTGACAAAGGCCATTTGTGGTTTCAAGAGTCGAATTGGTTGAATTGTATTGTTTCGCCAACTTAGATCCTTTAAATTCGAGTAGGCCATTTCCAGAAGTGGTTGCCCAGTAATGCTCAGGATCGGTTGGTGTGGCGATAATTTTCAGAATATTTCCTATTCCAGCCAACTTATTGTCAGTAAATTGATTAATGGAATTCCATTGGTTGCCATTAAAACGGTGCAATTCAGCCGCGATTGTTGATGCAAATCCCTCCTTACCTGTTGCTACGTAAAGATTTATGCCGTTGGATGTTAACGCCTGAACATTGTTATTTGCCGGACTTGAAGGCACCCTTAAGACAAAGCCTTCGCTGCCTGATTTTTGGAAGAGTCCAAAGGTTTGATCACCCACCCAAAGTTCACCGGAACCTGAGATCAAAGCATCGGCAGGGGTAATTTTTGTATTTGTAGGTAAAAGCGCATCATAGGCAGATATTGTAACAATTCCATTTGTGCCTGTCATTTTAAGGCTTTCCTTACAAATAAAAACCATTGCAGACGGAAAAGCACGGATCTTAACGACATTCGCTACAGTCTGATAAGCAGATTGCCACGATGTTCCGTCAAAAGAATAAATGCGCCCGAGAAGATCTGAAACGATCACTTTCTGGTTAAAAACAACAACCGAATTGTACTGCTCTATCGGTATCGGTAACAGCGATTGTAACACCCAGTTCCGATAATCCTGAAGATTCGGATTTGACTTTTCGGCTTTGAAAATCCCTGCGCCTGTTGCAGCCCAAAAATTACGGTCATCGGCGGTAAAGTCCAAGACAGCAATTGAAGTTGCCAGCGGTCCAATCATCCATGTTTCTGCAACTTCCCATTTTTTCAGGTTAACCTTTACAATCCCAAAATCGCAGCCCAACCATGCGAAATCACCTTCACAATAAATACTGTTGATTGATTTCTTAGGGATTGATGCTTTATTTTTAATAAAAGGGAGATTAAGAATTTTATTCTCTGTCAATAAGTCCAAATTACCGTTGGAATAACCAATCAGCAAGGCACTCCTGGTGAATGACCACTGAATTGTTGAAATCCCAGAGTCGGAAAGCCCTTCAACAGTGGTTTTTGTTTCAAAACCTTTGTTGGCAAGATCATAAGAAAAGAGTCCGTTGCGGTTGGCGGCAAAAATCTTCTGGCCACCCTGAGCAACTGCTATAACCTGATAATGAGATAAATGGGACCTCCAATTACTTGCAGGTGCAGCACCCGAAATAATTACGGCAATCAACAGCAAAAGAGATTTAATTTTCCAACCCATTTCCAAATATTTCCGTTATTTCTATTTACCTCAGGTATTTCTATCTATTTCTATTTATTTCTGATATTTCTATTTATTTCTCAAATACTCAACCAACTTCATCACCGCTACCCCCCTGTGGCTGATCGCATTTTTAACTTCAGGTGAAAGCTCAGCGAAAGATTGGTCATACCCATCAGTAATAAATATTGGGTCATACCCAAAACCCGAATCTCCATGTTTTTCAGTTGAGATCATTCCGTTCACAATCCCTTCAAATTGAATTTCATTTCCATCGATGATCAGCGAAATCACACACCGAAACCTTGCTTTTCGGTTGGAAATATCCTTCAAGTTCTCCAATACCTTGACAATATTGGCATTGGAGTCCCGTTCATCACCTGCATACCGGGCTGAATAAACTCCGGGCTCGTTTCCAAGTGCTTCAATTTCAAGACCAGTGTCGTCAGCGAAACAATTTAAACCGTATTTGTCCCAAATATAAAATGATTTTTGGGCAGCATTTGTTTCCAGGGTCGGTCCTGTTTCCGGGATTTCGTCATCGCAACCAATATCGCCCAAACTTAATAATTCAATATCCTGCGGTACAATCTGAGACAATTCCCGAAGTTTATGACTGTTATTGGTGGCAAATACAAGTTTTTCCATTTTTATCTATTGTGATTTGGTGCAAATTTAGCCTAATTCAGGTTTTAATATTAAGGACATAATATTTAAAAATCCCATCTTTAGAAAAAACATTTTAGAGGTAAAGTTTTCAAAGAAATAATTACTTTAATGACTTTCAAAAATGACATTCAACAACTATTTAACTATCACAATATGAGAAATATAATTAAAACAAGGGTCATCGTTTTATTGTTATTGGGATTTGTACAGGTACAAGCGATTGTTGCGCAGGAAAAAAAGGAGGCTAAAAAGTCCGACCCCATGCTTTGCCAGGGGAATTATTGGACAGAAGAACAGGGGCGACAATTTCTTGCCAAACAACGTGAAAGCTATAAAACCGCTGATGAGTGGAAACAGCGGGCTGAATTGATCAAAAAACAAATACTAAAAGGGACAGGCCTCACCAAATTTCCCGTGAAATGCCCACTGAACCCGATCCTTGGTGACGTAAGGACTTTTGATGGTTATCAGGTACAGAATGTTGCTTTCGAGAGCCTTCCGGGTGTCTATGTCACCGGAAGCATTTACAAACCGACCGATGCAAAAGGCACACTTCCTGGTATCCTCAGCGCTCATGGCCACTGGTCAAATCCTGGCGACGTAGGAAGGTATCGCCCCGATGCGCAAAAAAGGTGTGCAGCGATGGCCCGTATGGGTGCGATCGTCCTTTCGATCGACATGGTTGGTTATGGCCAGATGAAAGAGATCGGATGGGAACACACCAATGCATTGGCACTCCGGCAGCAATTGTGGAACAGCATCAGGTCTGTCGATTTCCTCCTATCGATAGGTGCAGATCCTAAACGGATCGGCTGTACCGGTGCATCTGGAGGCGGTACACAGACATTTTTGTTAACGGCTGTCGATCAGCGAATTGCTGTTTCTGTTCCGGTTGTTATGGTTTCGGCCTATTTTTTTGGCGGTTGCGTTTGCGAAAGCGGTTTGCCGATCCATAAAGACAAAGATTACCAGACAAACAATGTTGAAATTGCCGGTTGTGCTGCTCCCCGACCCCAATTGCTGGTTTCGGATGGTGGAGATTGGACAAAAAACAATCCAATAGATGAGCTGCCCCATTTACAATACATCTATAATCTGTTGGGTCATAAGGAAAATATTGAAAACGTTCATCTTCCAAACGACAAACATGGCTACGATTACAATAAACGCCAGGCAGTTTATCCATTCCTTGCAAAACACCTTGGGCTTGACCTTTCAAAAGCGATGAACTCTGATGGTTCCCTCAACGAAACAGGGATCGTCATCGAAGCACAGGAAGCACTCTATCCATTCGATAGTGCCCATCCATTCCCGGCCAACGGAATACGAAAAAACGATCTGGTAGTTTGGAAATAGTTTAATGGTTTAAACCGGTTGATTTTAGAAGGGTATATAGGAGAACAGAGACGGGGCGATACTTTGGTCCACCCCGAAGATGCCAAAATGGGATTGCGCTTTACGTTTTCCCATCCTGTGACCGCGGCTCTGCCCCCGGGAGATAGAAGGCTTTTGTTTCCTTCTCATTTTAGGTGCGGAAAATATCGTCCATTTGTGGCTTCCATCACATAACCATCACATAAAGAAATATCACAATATCAGGTATTTAAGCACCACAATAATTGCTTTAACTTATTTCCATCACATGAGAATCAAGCCCAGAAAGGAACATATTTGACAAATTTTCGGGAAGTGCTTTGTGGGTCATCGTTAGAAAACAGTACCAATGTGGATGTTGAAAGAGCGCAAAATACACTTAACAATCGACCCAGAAAAATATGGTGATATTTTCACCAATAGAGCTTTTGTCGTTACATTTGGCAATAAAAAAAATTGCATTTGTCACTTGAATTCAGCCTTTTAAAAATAAATAAAAAATAATTCATAATCACTTACTTAAATTTAATTGAAATGAAACACTTATTGTTATTGGGGTTTTTGCTGTTAATTATTGCTATTACACATGCATCTGGTTTTGATAGAATTAATCCGCCAGAAATAAGTCAATTTGAACCCGATAGTAACTTCATATCAAAATTGCCGTTTTCAATCCCAACTGGAAAAGCAATTTCTGATATGATAAAAACAGGTTTGAATCCATCCAAATTAGATAAAAGTAAATCGATTGTATTGTGGATTCATATAGAATCAGAATATATTCCTAATGAAAACGATTTTTTTACTGATTCCGAGAATAACATTTATCTGCGTATCAAAGAACCGCAAAATGAAGGCTATTATAGAGCAAAGTTTGATTTTTTTAATATTAAAGTAGCAGAAGAAGTATTTAATTCTAAAGGCAAGCTAACTAAACGGAATCGGAATTTTACTCTAAGCATTGGAGGAGTTCCTTTAAATCAACCTGATTATAGTAAGTGGAGGATTGGAATATCAGGGTCTTTAAAAATGCATCCAATATTACCTCATCCTATTGGGGATTACAATTCATCGGCAATTTGCTTCTCCATTTATCCACCAATGTATTTCTCAACTGCATATATGGCAGGCTATCATAACGCTGCTGGTATCGAAACACCAGCATCAAGGTGGTATCAGATTGTATTTTTGCCATCTCTTGAGGACTTAATCAATATTGTAGACGACCCAACAAAACAAAAAGTAATTGATTATATTTTCTCAAACAAGAATAATGTTGATTATGAATATTGCCTAAGATCCCCTTCAATAAAATCTTTTGCCGATGAACAAGCCACTAAGGAAAAGAATTTTTTGTTAGCTGAAAAGGCAAAGGCAGATGAGAATGCTTTTAATCAGGTTAAATCAAAAGCCATAGTTTTTTATGCCAAAGAAATAAGCCAGGAGGTAGCGAGATCACCATTATTCGCCCCTAAAGACGAATTTGAAACTTTGAATTCTTTTCAAGTCAGGCAAAAAAACGCTGAAGAGTTTAAAAAGGAGGTTGACAAAAAATATACACAAATGTATAAGGATCACACTGAAAAAAAGGAGGTTGAGCGAATCGAAAAGATTAAAAATTCATATACTCACGTTAATCTCAAAATAGCGGAACTCGGAACATACAACGCAGAAAAACAGTTATTTCCTGTTACTTTCGAAGGAGCGTTCAGACCTATCGATATAAGTGTGCCGATCCAAGATGCAAAAAGCTTTAAAGCGAACCTGAAAGATGTAAAGGTTGTTGCAGACAAGCAGCTAATTGATGATGCAATAACATTTCAATTCTTTAATTTTGAATTAACCCACCCTATAACAGGAATGAAATATACTTATAGGAAGCTTACACCGCTATATTTAGATTATGTCTCAAAAGATATGGCTGTGGATGGTGTCCCCAAACTTGATGCAACTGTGAAATTTATTGAACCATCCGGCAATGATCTTCTGGATGGAGATGAAAAGGCTAAATTTGAAGTTGCAATTAAAAACTCAGGAACAGGTACTGCTCAGAATGTTAAAATAAATCTCTCTGCCATTGATAAAAACGGGTTCACATTCGATAAATCTAAATCGGTGACTGGTATTGCCCCTAATCAAAGTCAGACCTTGGTTTTTGAAGTAAATGCCGACCGAAAGATCAACAGCAAAGAAATTCCCTTTAAATTTGAAATTACTGAATCTAGAGGATTTAATCCGGCAGAAATTTTATATTCTATTAGTACACAAGCCTTTAAAACTCCAAATCTGGCTGTTAAAGATATCGGGATAAAAGAAGTAACAGGGAATAACAATAGTATCATCGAAAATGGCGAAAAAATTGAAGTATCTGTACTTGTACAAAATACAGGACAGGGAAAAACTGAGAACACACAAGCCGTTTTCGATATTTCGGATAAAAATATTCTTACACTTTCTCCCGATAGAATGATACAAAACATTGGTGCACTTAATCCAGGCGAATCAAGATTGCTAACATTCGATTTCACGGTGAATAATATTTATGCTGGTAGTGATCTATTGCCCATTAAAGTTGTACTATCTGAAAAATATAACGAGTATGGAGGTACATTTCCTCTAAAACTTGAAATGAAAAAAGTACAGTTGGCCACAAAAAACATTAAGATCAGCGGACAATATGCTCAAAATATTGAAATCGAAGATATTTCGCTTACGGCTGAAACAGACAAAAACATTCCTGAAACAGGAGCGAAAAATCCGAATCGTTTTGCTTTGATAATAGGTAATGAAGACTACAAGAGTTTACAACCCGATTTAAACAGTGAGATCAATGTCCTTTTCGCCGAAAACGATGCAAAAATAGTAAAGGAGTATGCTGTAAAAACCTTGGGTGTACCGGAAGAGAATATCACTTTGTTAATCAATGCGACAGCAGGTAGAATGAATCAGGCATTGGCAAAGATGAACTTGATCGCCAAAAACTCGAATGGCAAAGCAGAATTGATCTTTTATTATGCGGGGCATGGACTTCCTGACGAGAACACGAAAGAGCCCTATTTAATCCCTGTAGATGTAAGTGGAGCAAATTTTCTGGAGAGTGGAATAAAACTTAAAAATGCGTACGCAAAATTAACTGAATTCCAAAGCAAAAAAGTCTCGGTCTTTATTGATGCCTGTTTTAGTGGCGGTGCAAGAAATCAGGGGCTGTTATCTGCACGTGGGATAAAGATAAAACCAAAAGAAACTTCTTTGATCGGTGATATCGTAGTCTTTTCTGCAAGCACCAGTGAGCAGAGTTCTCTACCCTACCAAGACAAAAAACATGGTATGTTCACCTACTATTTATTAAAAAAGATTCAGGATACAAAAGGGGATATCAGTTTAAAAGAATTATCAGATTATGTTATTGAACAGGTTCGTTTACAATCGGTAAATATCAACAATAAGGAACAAACACCTGTTGTCAATGCCGGAACGGATACTTGGGGTATTTGGTTGTTAAGATAATGTAATAATATCAGTAGTTTAGCATTAATATGTCTGTCAAAAGTGACCTTGTAACAGACAGGAATGTAGCCAAGAAGAAAACGTTAAACAGGTAAATGGAATTTTTGGTAACCCGCCAATAAAAAAAGCAGTTAAGTCTGAAATGGCCTAAGCCTTTCATCCTTAACTGCTTTATAAATAAAACCAACACCTAATGTTTCAGGTGGATCATTTGATTACAAACTATCGCCAAAATCTTCGCGGAATTTCGCTACCAGTTTTTCTACCCAGTCGCCGATCGGTTTCAATTTACCGACAAAGAAACGGAGTACCGGAGGTTCTTCGATCCATTCCAATCCACCAATCAGGTGACGGTTTTCATAAAGCCACTGGATCCTGTCCTCAGCGTATTTGACCTGCGAAAGTGTGAACACCCTGCGTGGAAATGCCAGGCGCAACAATTCAACATCGGCAAGGATATCGTTGCCTTCTGCGTCACGGACACTGGAGATCGTTCCACGTTCCATTCCCCTGATCCCGGAACAAACATAAACGGCTGCCGCCAAAGCCCCAGCAGGATATTGCCCCTGAGGAACATGATCAATGAATTGACCTGCATCAAGGTGGCATCCCAAACCACCAGCAGGGGTAATGACAGGAATTCCTTTCTTATCGAGCGTATCGACAAGATATTTGATAAAAGATGGAGAATGGCTGATCACATTAAAATCGAGGGTCTCATAAAGACCAACAGCCATTGCTTCGATCTCGCGAACGGACATTCCACCATAAGTAAGGAATCCTTCAAATAAAGGAACCAGGTCGCGCATTGCCATGTAAATGTCCAGGTTGTTTGTGCAGATCCCACCACCACGGGTGCTGCTCACCTTTCGGCCGGAGAAGTAGGAGAAGTCGGTATAACTCAGCATTTCGTGCATAATGTCCTTGAGCGATTTATCCTGGTAACCTTCTTCGCGGACTTTGATGAAATATAAGTTTTCGCTGATTAGACTAGTGTCCATCAAAACCTTGATTTTATGCTCTTTAGCGATAGCCGAAACCTCGCGCAAATTGGCCATAGAGAATGGTTGTCCACCGATAAGATTGGTTCCTGCTTCAAAACGGATGTAAGCTACGTTTTCAGCGCCCCATCTTTCGATCACATTGAGCAATTTCGGAATAGACATGTTCCCTTTAAACGGGAAATCACTCTTGATTTTCAATGCTTCATCAGTGTAGATCTCTTCAACCACGCCGCCAGCCATTTCAATATGGGCTTTTGTCGTTGTAAAGTGGTAGTTCATCGGAACTACTTTGCCAGGAGTAGCAAAAACCTTTGCAATAATATGTTCTGCAGCACGTCCCTGGTGAACAGGAAGGAAATATTTCTGATTGAATACATCATTAATTGCCTTTTCAAGTTTCGTGTAACTTGCGGATCCAGCATATGAATCATCAGCCTGGCTCATGGCAGCCACCTGATTATCACTCATTGCATTGGTTCCTGAATCGGTAAGCATATCAAGGAATACATCCTTGTTCATCAAAAGAAAGGTATTAAAACCAGCCCCATAAATGCAATCCCTTCGTTCCTCTATCGGGAGTAGATTTAGTTTTTGAACTACACGTACTTTGTGCATTTCAAGAGGTGTGGTATCACCACTGTAAAACTTGACTGTTTTCAATTGTTCTGAATTTTCCATAATTAATGCTAAATTGTTTGTTTTTTATATTATTAACCGATAACTTGTTACTATTTTATGATGAATCTTAAAATCTTATCATTTGACATGATCACTTTGAGCCTGCGAGTTTACAAATAAATAATATGCAATCAAAACAGAGAAAAAGGGTTTTCTGTTAATTATTGACTTCAATTTATCCAAAACCTTCACACCTTTCCCACTCAATTGAAGATATTATTAGTGATATAAATCATTTTTATGGCTTTTTGATTGAGGATTCCGGTATTTTTCAAAAGAATCTCCCCAACATCAAAATATCAAATTCTGGTTCTTTTCATTTTCCAATATTTGAAATATTTTTTAAACCCTTGATATACAATCTAATGAATATCTAAGATTGACTTTTAGGATTCAAACCCTATTCTTGAATTTCCTGATAAAACCCCCTTTTTTGAATCTTTGACCTTTTTTTACGGATATTTAAAATAAATTGGAAGGCGAAAGAAAATATCAGCATATTATTGAAAAATAATTTTTATTTTTGAAGGCAATACTATACTAAATTTCTTTTTAGACCATTTAACAAGACCAGAAACACTTCAATTCGCACAGAATTTTACTTAAAAGGAGGTTAAAAATGATTACTCAAGAGGATGTTTGCAGTGTTCAAACAATGAAAGAGGAAGAAAAATACGCACTTCTTAAAACTGTCATCATTGATTATGAACGAAAAGAGACCAATCTGATCCAGATTTTGCACATGGCTCAGGCGATTTTTGGGTATTTACCGTCAGATGTTCAGCACTTTATTGCAGATCAAATGGATCTGTCAATTTCCCGCGTAAATAGTGTATTAACTTTTTATTCTTTTTTTTCGACCCAACCCAAAGGGAAATATACCGTTGCAATTTGTTTGGGCACAGCATGCTATGTGCGTGGGGGAAAGGATGTTCTTAATAAACTAAAAGACATACTTGGTATTGATGTGGGGTGTACTACTGAGGACAAAATCTTCTCGCTTTCGGTAATGCGCTGTATTGGTGCCTGCGGTTTGGCTCCTGCCATGACCATCAACAACAAAGTCTATAAACAAGTAAATCCCAACCGGATTGCACGAATCCTGGGGATGCTGAAATAGTGTGGGAGCTTGGGGCATGGGGCTGGGGGCTGGGGCTGGGAGCATAGGGCATGGGGCCGGGAGCATGGGGCTAACGGCGAATAAACAATAAATTACTGGGTTACTTTTCATCATAATACTGCTACAATTATGAAAATCAATACAATAAATGATTTAGACACAATAAAGGACGATTTTCTGGTCAAAGAAAAGGAGTTTCAATTTACGGCTCAGATCTGTTACGCTGCTGGCTGCTTGTCCTCTGAATGTAAAGCGTTTAAAGAAGCATTTATTCGTTCCCTTGAGAATGAAAACCTGACGTCTAAAGTCAAAATAAAGTTGACAGGATGTATGGGTGCATGTGCCCTTGGCCCAACGTTGATCATGAATCCAGGAAATATCCTTTATTGCAACCTGACACCGGCAAATGCAAAAAACATTGTGAATGAGCACATTCGCAAAGGAAGAATTGCCGACAAGCTCTGTTATAAAGATGGGGAGACCGGCGAAATCATCCCAGAATTAAATAAAATACCCTTTTTTAAGCATCAGAAGAAAATAGTACTTCAGAATTGTGGCATTATCGACTATGCCTCAATCCAAGAATACATTTCCCGCGATGGTTATTACGCCCTGGCCAAAGTCCTCAAATCAATGAGCCAGGCTGAAGTCATTGACGAGATCAAAAAATCAGGTTTGCGCGGACGCGGTGGTGGCGGTTTTCCAACAGGAATCAAATGGGAAATGGCACGAAAAGCGATAAACGGGCAGAAATATATTATTTGTAATGCCGACGAAGGGGATCCTGGTGCTTTTATGGATCGTAGTTTACTTGAAGGGGATGCCCATTCGGTAATTGAGGGGATGCTAATTGGTGGATATGCCATTGGTGCCACAAAAGGAATCGTGTACATCAGGGCTGAATATCCGATTGCCATCGAAAGATTGACAATGGGAATCAAGTCTGCAAGGGAACAAGGATTGTTAGGTGAACAGATATTCGGGAGTGATTTTAATTTTGATATCGAAATACGGATTGGTGCAGGTGCTTTTGTTTGCGGTGAAGAGACTGCATTAATGAATTCAGTAGAGGGAAGAAGGGGTGAGCCACGTCAGAAACCACCTTTCCCCGTTCAAAGTGGCTTATATGGAAAACCAACGGTGATCAACAATGTGGAGACCTTTGGGAATATTGCCCCTATTATCTTCAGAGGATCTGGGTGGTATTCATCGATCGGGACGGAAAAAAGCAAGGGAACAAAAGTTTTTGCACTTGCAGGCGATATCGTTCAGAAAGGGTTGATCGAAGTACCAATGGGGGTCACCCTGGGTGAAATTATTTACGAAGTTGGGGGCGGAATCCCAAAAGGGAAAATTTTCAAAGTGGCCCAGACCGGAGGTCCTTCAGGCGGATGCCTGACTTCAGGACACTTAAACGTTCCGATTGATTACGATTCGCTGGTACAACATGGCGCAATCATGGGGTCAGGTGGATTAATTTGTGCCGATGAAGATACCTGTATGGTTGATATGGCACGTTTCTTTATGGATTTTGTTCAGGACGAATCATGTGGGAAATGCGTCCCATGCCGAATAGGTACCAAGAGGATGCTTGAAATCCTGGAAAGGATTACAAGAGGTGAGGGAAAAGAGGGTGATGTTGAATTGCTCCTGGAATTGGGAGATTCGATCAAAGAATCGGCGATTTGCGGATTGGGTCAGACTGCCCCGAATCCGGTTCTGAGCACCATCAAGTATTTCAGGCATGAATACGACGAACATATCCGCCATAAATACTGCCGCGCAGGGGTTTGCAGCGAATTGTTTATCTCACCCTGCCAGAATGCCTGCCCTGCCGGTGTAAATGTTCCCGGCTACATTGCATTAATTGCTGCCGGAAGGGTCCGCGATGCCTATAACCTGATCAGACAGGAAAATCCATTCCCATCTATATGCGGAAGGGTCTGCACCCATCCTTGTGAAAACAAATGCCGCAGGGCACAATTGGACGAACCAATTGCCATAGCAGATTTGAAACGTTATGCTGCCGATTTTGTACTCAATTCAGGCGAACCTTTTATGAGTATGATCTTTCAAAAAAACGGAAAATCTGTAGGTATTATTGGAGCAGGTCCTTCAGGCCTTACTTGTGGATATTACCTCTCCAGATTGGGTTATACCGTTGATATATATGAAGAAAAGAGCGTGGCAGGTGGAATATTGGCTTATGGGATCCCTGCATACCGCTTGCCAAAAGAATCATTAGGAAGGGAGATCGATTCAATTGTACAATCAGGGATCAAAATTATATACAATACAAAAGTTGGGACCGATATTACCTTCAACGAATTGAAAGCGAAGTACAATGCAATTTATATAGCTACCGGAACGCAGCTTTCAAGGAAAATCGGAATCGAAGGGGAAGAAAAAAATGGAGTCTATCATGGTCTCGATTTTCTGAGGGACATCAATCTTAAAAAAGATGTGGTTGTTGAAGGGAACGTAGCTGTTATCGGTGGTGGCAGTACTGCCATTGATGCTGCCAGGTCGGCTCTTCGTCTTGGTGCACAACGTGTTGATTTATTGTACAGAAGGACCAGAGAAGAGATGCCCGCCGATAAACGTGAAATCGAAGATGCCATTGAGGAAGGAGTTGTTTTGCATGAACTTGTCGCCCCGGTCCGCTTTATCGGAAATGGGAGAATAACAGGAATTGAATGTGTCAAGATGAAACCTGGACGTTTCGGGAAAGACGGAAGACGTGTTCCTGTAATCGTTGAAGCATCTAATTTTCAAATCGACATCAACCTTGCTATTCCGGCAGTCAGTCAATACTCCGACTTTCCATTCATTACAAAAGAAGAAGTGGGGATTACCGATTGGGGTACTTTTATCGTCAATACGGATACACAAATGACTACTCAGCCTGGAATCTTCGCAGGAGGTGATGTGGCTAGAGGTTCGGATGTCGTGATTACCGCTATCGCAGATGGCAAGAATGCTGCAAAATCGATTGACAAATTCCTTGGCGGAAAAGGAAAACTAAACATTGGTGAGCCAATCGAAATTCCTGTCCGGAATGCAGAAGAGGGGAATACCGTTGAACATGAACGGTTTCAGATGCGCTACCTTGAACTGGAAGACCGGAAAGGGAATTTCAATGAAGTTCCGCAGGGTTTCCATAAACTCAACGCGATAGCTGAAGCCATGAGATGTTTACAATGTCAAAAACGTTAATTTATTGTAATACAATAGGATATGATAAACATTACAATTAATAATAAAACCGTTCAGGTAGAGGAAGGTTCCACGATATTCGAGGCTGCGAAAAAGAACAATATTCTGATCCCCCATTTTTGCTATATGGAGAATGTGCATCAGATCGGTTCTTGCCGGATTTGTGTTGTGGAAGTGGAGAAGGCCAAAACGCTAATGGCCTCATGTGTGACGGAGGTGCAGGAAGGAATGGTGATCCACACCAACTCCCAAAGGGTCAGGGATGTTAGAAAAGTGATTTACGAATTGATGCTTTCGGACCATCCCAAGGAATGTCTCAGTTGCTGGCGGAACCAAAACTGCGAATTGCAAGAACTTGGAAATCTGATCCAGATCAGCGAATACCGGTATGAAGGAGCCAAATCGAAAACGACAATCGATGACTCAAGTCCGTCCATTGTCCGCGATAGTTCAAAGTGTATCCTTTGCAGGCGTTGTGTAACAGTATGTAACGAAATCCAGGGTGTTGGTTTAATGAACCCGCACCATCGTGGCTTCCCTACTTTCATTGGTCCCTCCGAGGACGAGCTTTTGGGCAAATCGATCTGTGCCAATTGTGGGCAGTGCGTTTTGGTCTGTCCTGTAGGTGCATTAAAAGAGAAAGATTCGTCCGAAGCAGTTTGGGAAGCTTTGTATGATAAATCAAAAACAGTGATTGTTCAGGCAGCACCTGCAGTTCGGGCAGCATTGGGCGAAGTTTTTGGTTATGATCCTGGGACTTTAGTAACCGGAAAAATGGCTTCAGCCTTGCATGAATTGGGGTTCAACTACGTTTTTGACACCAACTTTGCTGCCGACCTTACCATTATGGAGGAAGGTTCCGAATTTCTGGAAAGGGTCAAAAACACATTCACATCCCAGGTAAAAGATGCTGTTTTGCCCATGATTACGAGTTGTAGTCCAGGTTGGGTAAAGTTCGTGGAGCATCGTTTTCCTGATCAGTTGGCGCATCTATCAAGTTGCAAATCACCTCATATGATGTTAGGGGCATTGGCAAAAACTTACTTTGCGGAGAAGATCGGTATTGATCCCAAAGATATCTTTGTGGTATCGGTCATGCCATGTACTGCCAAGAAATTTGAGATTACCCGTCCCGAAATGTTCAACCATGGATTGGCAGATGTGGATGCTGTGATCACAACACGTGAGTTGGGGCGTATGATCAAGGATGCCGGAATCGATTTCAGAAATTTGCCAGACGGGACATTTGACAGTCCACTTGGATTTTCATCTGGCGCTGCCGATATCTTCGGAACAACCGGTGGTGTGATGGAAGCTGCCTTACGCACAGTCTATGAATTGGTTACTGGCAGACATTTACCAACAGACAAACTGCATATCTTACCTTTGGCCGGGTTAAGCAGGATAAAAACTGCCGAAGTAAAAATAGAAAATCCGGTACCGGAATTCGCCTACCTTGATGGTATTACTGTTAAAGTGGCTGTAACAAGTGGATTAAAAGGTGCCGCCGAGTTGCTCGAAGAAATTAAAGATGGGAAGAGTCCCTACCATTTTATCGAAATTATGGGCTGTCCCGGAGGTTGTATCAGTGGTGGAGGGCAACCACGCCCGGTCAACGATGCAATCAGGCTGAAAAGGCTTCATGCCATTTACAGGGAAGATGAAGGCAAATTGATCCGCAAATCGCACGAAAACCAGGATATCATTACTTTATACAGGGAATTTTTGGGTGTTCCGCTTGGGCATAAGTCACATGAATTGCTTCATACGGTTTATGCAGCGAGAAGTAAAAATTGAGAAGGAATATCAATTCAATCTATTATTCGATTGATATTCATAGCAATTATCTTGTAAATATCCTCTGGTTAGGTTAAGAAATTATCCAATTGGAGGATATTTTATTTCCAGGTTTCAACGATTTTAAGCAGCTCTTTAGCTTCTGTCACCCGTCCATTTTTAAAATCTTCTTCCGATTTATCGATCATTTTATTGAACTCGTTCATTGTCATGGGATCAAAATTTTTTGAAGTCCGGCAACGCTCCTTTAATAACCGATTTTTATCGTTTTCATCCCAATTATTTTGGTCCCAAACACTGTCGGTTAAATCCATGGCTGTTTAATTGATGTTTGCATATCTAAAAAACTCTGAACACATCCCACCCGTACCTTACAATCATAATTGAAACGATGATCAGGAAGAAGATACGGATAAAACCGTTCCCTTTTTTGAGTGCCATTCGGCTTCCGATTACACTTCCCGAAATATTAAAGATGGCCATTAAGATCGCGATTTCAAGAATGTAGTTTCCCTGCCTGATAAAGACAACCAGGGCCGAGATATTGGTCATGCAGTTCACAATTTTGGCATAGGCCGAAGCCTGCACAAATTCGAAACCAAGGATCAGCACAAACGCCAAAACGAAGAAACTTCCCGTTCCTGGACCAAAAAAACCATCATAAAAGCCAACTATCAACCCGATTACAATACCGTACAGGATCTGGCGTGTCAAAGGCAATTGTTTTTTCTGAAATTTTCCGAGGTCTTTCTTCAAAAAAGTATAAACGGCTATCGCGATCAGGATGATCAGGATAATGGGTTTTAAGGTTGCGGGATTAATGATGCTGACAATTTTAGCACCTGAATAGGAGGCTATAAATGAGGCTATTGAAATGGCTATCAATAATTTAAAGTTAAAACTGATCCTTTTGGCATATTGAACGGCTGCGATAGAAGTCCCGGAAAGGGCGGCGATTTTATTGGTACCAAATAGAGTTGGTAGTGGAGTGTGGGGCATTGTCACCAACAAAGCAGGGATCTGTATCAATCCCCCGCCACCAACTACTGCATCGATAAAGCCGGCAGTAAACGAAAGGACAGACAGCAACAACAATGTAAAAAGACTATAATCGGCAAATAAACCTGAAAATTCCATATTGATCACATGTTTCTGGAGGGTGTATCAGAAAGCTTATTTTAACGGTTTTTCCCGTAAAAACCTAAAAGCAAAATACTCGCATGGGCCATCGCCGATGTTGCGGATCCCGTGTGGGTCGTTGCCATTCAGAAAAACAAACGAACCTGGACCCAGCGGTTGTGTCTTGTCGTTGACAACCTCCTCTACATTTCCCGATTTGATCAGGATGATCTCATCATCAATATGGGTATGTGGAGGATGGCTGTTGATCCCTTGATTCAGCATCGTAACGTGCATTTCGAACTCATACAGGAAATCCATGGGTTTCTTATAAAACCGGCGGGTACTCCCTTTTTCAGTTGGGATGACCTTCACATCTTCCCAAATAATCGTTTCGGAATTCGACCCCGGGGCTGAAGCCACCGGGCTATTCATGGGATTCTTCCATTGGATCATAAAATAAACTGCCGGAATAATCCCTTGATTTTCAATCTTTAAAAGCTCGCTCGCATTAGCAAGGACAACGCTTCCAGGGGTTAGTATCTTTTTTTTGCCATTAATAGTCTGCACTATTTGTCCTTCTTTTAGGATAAGAAGTTTATCCACCTTTAGCTGGATGTCCTTTTCCGGTGCTTCCTTTCCGGGATTAAGGGTTGTGGCGTGGATCTCAACATAATCGAGGTGATTGGTAAAACCCTTCATAAATTGCCGGGTTGAACCATATTTGGTTATTACAACTTTTGTCTTTTCCCAATCAAAGCTTTGTGAAAGGAACGGGCCTTTGTCGCCTGCAAAGCAGTTATAAGACAATAAGATAAGAAGAATAGCTGAAAGAAGTGATTTCATTTTATTAGTTTAAAGACCTTCAAGGTTTCTAAAACCTTGAAGGTCTGATTAAAATTTATAATCTACAACTTTGGTTCCCAACCTTTTTCGTAGGTTCTGCTCCAAAGTTTCTGGGCTTCTTTGTCGCCGATAATGTGGCCGTTTTTAGGATCCACATGGATATCGCGGCCAACACGCCAGGAAATATTGCCCAACTGCATGGCCAATATGCTCTTGAAGCCTAATTCGATATCACAGTTCGGTTTGCGGTGGTTGCGGATGGCATCGAGAAAGTCGGCAACATGGAGGCTGTCCATACCCAGACTTGGACTTGCGGTATTGCGCCCATCTACAGGACCTTCTACGATCAACGATTTCACATCATCGATCAATTTTCCACCAAGGTCATATACTTTGTAACTGTCGCCACCAGTGTCAAGGCTACCGTTTTCACCATAAAAAATAATTCCACGGTCGGCACCTTCAATTTTGCGCCCGTTGGAACTCCGGTTTTCCCACATCAAAGAGACGCGGCCAGGATAGTCCATTGTAATAATTTGTGTATCAGGTGTTTCCCAATCATCTTTATAGTTATATCGTCCACCTACGGAGGTCACGCGGGTTGGAAAATCGACACCAAGTCCCCAACGCGCCACATCGACTTCATGGGTCCCATTGTTAAGAGCCTCGCCTGTACCCCAATGCCAGAACCAGTGCCAATTGTAATGGATCAACCCATCCTTGTAAGGTACTCGTGGGGCAGGGCCTTGCCATAGGTCGTAATCGAGCCATTCGGGAACGATTCCTGGTTTTAAGAAGTTGGCTTTCCGCGTGTTGGTGTACCAGGTCTTGGCAAGATAAACGCGTCCAATAATACCGTCGTGTAACTTTTGGATTCCTTGTGTAAGAATTGGTGCTGATCTGCGTTGAGCACCCATTTGCACAACGCGGTCGTATTTTCGTGCAGCCGCCACTGCAATTTCGCCTTCATTCGGATTGTGGCTCAACGGTTTCTCGACATAAACATGTTTGCCGGCCTGACAACCCATGATCGTAAGCGGTGCATGCCAATGGTCGGGAGTTGCAATATAAATCGCATCAATTGATTTATCTTCCAAAACTTTACGGCAGTCCTTTTCCATTCTTGGTGCAGTTGCCTGACCGCTCTTGATGACAGCATCGGCGGCTTTGGGCATCGCCCTCGAATCGACATCGCAAACAACTGCAACCTCTGCATTTTTTTGCTTTGCAAAAGTACCCGACATACTGGTTCCCCTGCCGTTCAAACCAATCAAGGCAACGTGGATCCGGTCGTTTGCCCCGATGATATTCTGGTAACTTTTTGCACTAAACCCAAAAGCAGCCCCACTCACTGCAATCCCAGCTGAAGAAGTAGCCGCCTTTTTGATGAAATCCCTTCTGTTGTCCATAGCTATATTATAATAATTTGATTTTAATGTTTCTGAAAGATGCTACGCCACCATGTTCCTGCAGCAATATTTTCCCTTTGTCAACTGTACCAAAAGCCGGGTCCGTTTTGTTAAACTTACTGGTTGCTACTGCCTCGGTAAAACTGTTGCTTCCACGGACAAATTCAAGGATTTTAATTCCATTCAACCAGTGTTCCACATTTTTCCCTTTCGCAACAATCCTGACCGTATTCCATTTCCCAGGTGAATTTACCTTTTTCACAGAAGTATTTGGGGCCAAAACATCATAAAATGAGCCACATAAATGGTTGTCTTTCTTATTGTCCTCGGCCAGTTGATCGTCCAGGACCTGGTATTCCATCCCAAGGTTTCCTCCACTCTTATAATTGGTATAAAAGTATTTGATCCCGCTGTTGCATCCTGGTTCGATGTTGTAATCCACAGATAATTCAAAATCCTTGTATTCGGCAACAGTTACAATATCGCCACCTTTGCCACCTTTTATTGTTGAAATGCAGCCGTCTTTCACTTCCCAGCCCGCAGGAACAGGCTTTCCGCCCGGGGTTGTCCAGCCATTTGTTGTTTTTCCGTCAAACAAAAGAATCCATCCATCCTTGATCTCTTCTTTCGACAATTTGGGTTCCTGAGACATTAACAGACAGGCAGTTCCCATCAATACTAAAAATAATGTCAGAATTTTCTTTTTCATTTGGTTGTAATTTATAAGCCGGATACAAATATAGTTTTTAATACTTTGGAAAGTGGTTTTGATTATAAAATCAATTCCTTTATGAAAATGAGGCCTGCCGGTTTTGTTATCCTCTTTTAAAACCTTAATTTGCCGCAAAATTCCTAAAACAGTAAAACGAGATGAGCAAAGGCATTTCAAGATAAGCAGGTCCTGTTGGCTTCCATCTGGTTCATTTGTTGGTTTTATGGACGAAAATACCCCTGTCCGTTTAAGGCATTTGGAATTACCGAAATAGTGATAGCACAGATCTAATGAATTCTGCGCGACAATGCTTGAGTCGAACGGGTCGGGCGGTTTCCAACCGCCTTTTTTTGCGCGATTGGAAATCGCACGACCCGTTCGTTCCAAAACAGGATTAGTATTTCAAACTTGATTCAGGTATTTCGAATAAAATAGGGTTTAAATCCGATTCCAAAAAAGCTTACTTTTGACAAAAATTCCAACTCTTATGAACTACCAACATCTATTATTCGGCACATTGGCTTTGACCGGTTTCATGGCTAAAGGCAATCCTCAATCCAAACAACCCAATATCATTTTCATCCTTGCCGATGACCTGGGATGGGGAGATTTCGGGTTTCAGTTTCAAAACCAAAGGGCGAAATCAAATGTGCGAAGTGAACCCTGGACCAAATCACCAAACCTTGATATCCTGGCAAAGAAAAGTGTACAGATGCCAAATCATTACAGTCCGGCCCCGGTAAGTGCCCCTTCAAGAGCTTCGCTGATGTTGGGACAACACCAGGGCCATGCCAATGTGCGCGACAACCAGTTCGACAAAGCATTAGAGAACAATCATACAATTGCAACTGTCTTAAAAACAGCAGGATACTCAACTGCCATTTTCGGCAAATGGGGATTGCAGGGTTTGGGGACAAAGAAATCTGACCAGGAACCCACCAATCCAGCCGACTGGGTGGCTCAACCATTGAACCGTGGATTTGACTATTTCTTTGGTTATATGCGGCATAGCGACGGTCACGAACACTATCCGAAAGAGGGGGTTTATCGCGGGAAAAAAGAGGTTTACGAAAATCTTAAAAATGTTTCTGCCGATCTTGATAAATGTTACACTGCCGACCTGTGGACTGCCCGTGCAAAAAAATGGATCGTTGAGGAAAAGGTGGAAAAGAAATCGGAAAAACCTTTCTTTATTTATCTCGCTTATGATACGCCACACGCCACTTGTGAACTGCCTACCCAGGCTTATCCCAAAGGAGGAGGCCTCAAAGGTGGTTTGCATTGGATTGGGGAACCCGGCCACATGATCAATACCGCTTCCGGAGTTGTCGATTCATGGATCCATCCCGACTACATCAACCAGACCTACGACAACGACAAAAACCCTTCCACACCTGAGGTGGCATGGCCCAATGTTTTTAAGCGTTATGCAACCAGTACCCGCCGCCTCGACAGTGCGATTGGGGACATTGTTCAGTTATTAAAAGACCTTAAAATTGAGGACAATACAATGATCGTCATCACAACTGACAATGGCCCTTCCAGAGAATCATATCTCAAGGAAGATTTTGAACCTACCTTTTTCAACAATTTTGGTCCTTTCGATGGCATCAAGCGCGATCTGCTCGAAGGAGGAATCCGGGTTTCAGCCCTCGCCTATTGGCCCGGCCATTTTCCGGCAGGCAAAATTATTCAAACCCCAAGTTCTTCTTACGATTGGTTGCCAACTTTTGCTCAAATGGCAGGAGTACCTGCCCCCGCTGTTGCAGATGGCGTGTCATTGATTCCATCGCTTACCGGATTAGGAAACCAGAAGGAGAGTTATGTCTATGTTGAATATTTCGAAGGAGGTAAGACACCGGCATATGAAGAGTTTTTGCCTGATCATCAGAACAAGAAGAGGAGTCAGATGCAAATGATCCGAATGGACAATTATGTAGGAATCCGTTATAATATCCTATCTCACAGCGATAATCTCGAAATTTTCGATATCACGAAAGACCCACAGCAAGCCCATAACCTCGCCGGAAATCCAGATATGTTAACCGTTCAGCAACAGATGAAAGACAAGATGCTGCAATCGAGGCGACCAAACGACTCAGCGAAACGTCCTTATGACAATGAGTTGGTTCCAGCAACAGAGGTGAAGAAAATGGCTAAGGGAATTGAATGGAAAACATTTAAAGGGAACTTTCCATGGGTTCCAAATGTAACAGACCTTTTACCTTCAGAAACAGGAATTACAGATTGTCCTGATTTAAAGGTTGTTACAAATATTGATGATCAGGCTGTTTCATTTACCGGATATCTTCAAATTCCAACCGATGGGGAATATACTTTCATATTGAGTGCTGACCAAAAAGCCTTTTTGCGGATTCATGATGCATCTGTTATTGATGCCGATTTTGGGTATGTTGGCGGAACCGAGCGGTCAGGATCGATCAAACTAAAGGCAGGTTTGCACCCGTTCAGGATGATTTGCACAACAAAAGCAGGTTCAAAACCGTCCTTGAAATTTCAATGGAGCGGTCCGGGAATCAATCAGCAACAAGTACTAGCCGGTGCATTTTTTAGGGATATAAATACTTAATTATCAGCACTTTGTAAATCTTGGTGTCTTAGTGACTTATTTGCCTTTAATTTTTTTGCCACGAAGACACGAAGGGTCAAAGTTTCACAAAGGATTAATGCTTACAATTAGATCTTCAATGTACAGACTGATCGTAATTAATCAAAATTGTTTGTTCCTTTCGGTCAAGTTCACTATTTATTGGAATTCATATATATTTGTAATGCATTATATATTAAGTAATTGCATCAAATCCCCCTGCCCCCTTTTACGAAAGGGGGAGTCTTTCAAACGTAATTTGCTTCCTTTATAATGTTTTCAAGAATAACTTGACCGAAAGGGATATGCAGTTAATCAAAACTATAAAACAATGAAATACAATTCATTATATCTTATTGCCGGAGCGATGTTCATTCCTGTAATGTTATTTGCTAACGACAACAAAAAGCCCAACATCATTTACATCCTGGCCGATGACCTTGGCTATGGGGATCTTGGCTGCTATGGGCAGAAACTGATAGAAACACCAAACATCGACAAGCTGGCTGCCAATGGGATGAGGTTTACTCAACATTATTCGGGAGCACCGGTTTGTGCACCATCACGTTGTGTACTTCTGACCGGCAAACACATGGGACATTCCTACATCCGTGGAAACGACGAATGGGCCGAGCGCGGAAAAGTTTGGGATTACAGGGCCATGCTCGCCGACTCGACACTTGAAGGTCAACGTCCGCTTCCTGATAATACAATTACTTTTCCCCAGTTGCTTAAAACGGCAGGTTATACAACCGGGATCGTTGGAAAATGGGGACTTGGCGCACCGAATACGAACAGTGTGCCCTTACAAAAAGGGTTCGACTTTTTCTATGGCTATAACTGTCAACGACAGGCACATACCTATTATCCGGTTCATTTGTACAAGAACGACCACAGGGTTTACCTTAAAAACGATACCGTTGAGCCAACCACCAAACTGGCACCGGGAGCCGACCCTTACAACCTCAAAAGTTATGAAAAATTTACCCTCAAAGAATACTCCTGCGACCTGATGTTTAAGGAGATGACCGATTTTGTAAGCGGAAACAGGAATCGCCCATTCTTTATGTATTGGGCCACAACCATTCCACATGTACCGATACAGGCACCGCAACGATGGGTTGACTATTATGTGAAAAAATTTGGTGACGAGAAACCATACCTTGGTGAAAAGAGCTATTTCCCTCAACGTTATCCCCATGCAGGTTATGCGGCAATGGTCTCCTACCTGGATGAACAGGTTGGACTACTCATTCAACAGCTTAAGAACCTTGGACTTTACGAAAATACACTGATCATCTTTACTTCCGACAATGGCCCGACCTACAATGGTGGTTCCGATTCTCCGTGGTTCAAAAGTGGGGGACCATTCAAAAGTGAATTCGGTTGGGGCAAAGGGTTTACACATGAAGGTGGTTTCCGCGTTCCGATGATCGCGAGTTGGCCGGGACAAATAAAATCAGGGTCGGTCAGTAACCATATTTCTGCATTCTGGGATGTGTTGCCAACCATGTGCGAATTGGCAGGGATCAATGTTCCGGATAATACAGATGGAATCAGCTTCCTTCCAGAATTAAAAGGTCAGAAGCAAAAAACACACGATTATCTATATTGGGAATTTCCCGAAACAGGCGGACAACAAGCAGTAAGACAGGGTAAATGGAAAGTGATCAGGCAGAACATCAGCAAAGGTAACCTGAAATTAGAACTCTACAATCTTGAAACCGATTTACAGGAGTTGACCGATGTTTCGGCCAAATATCCAGAGATTGTAAAAAAGATGGAGCAGATCATGATTAAAGAACATGTTCCCGCAGTTCAGGAGATTTTTAAGATGAAGGCGTTGGGGGATTAGATTTTAACGACGAACCCTATTTCAAATATTTCAGGTATTTTGAATAACCGAAATAGTGATAATCTCACTTCAAGTGAGGCTATCACTAATGGTTGGCTAAAACTCGCATACGCCACACCATGATTACCTGCTGGGCTTTCTATTTTTATCGTTGATTTTGGTGGGATCTTGTCTTGTATCGAAAATGTCAGTTATCAGGATACCTTCATTTACTTTCTTATAGATAATCTTATAATTTCCTTCGACTAAATACCGATGTTCTTCTCCAAGATTTTCCAGCGTCAATTCAATCTGTGCAGATGTTGGATGTTTAAGAAGTTGTTTAGTCGATTCAAATATATTCGTTTTAATTTTTTGAGCAACTGGATATCCATTTTTCTCTTTGTGATATTTATAAATATCATTCAGAATCTGCGATGAAAAATCTGACCAAATAATCCTCATTTTCACCAATTTTCAGATTCTAACTCAAGTTGTTCCTGTGATTTGAACCTACCAGATAAATAGTCCTGATTGGACTGGTTTGCACGATCTATTAATTGTTTCTTTGTAAATGGCTTTAACCCACTATCTTTTTGATTCCTAATTGAAGCTATGGTCGCTTCAATTTTGGTAAATACTTTTTCATCTTGAAGGTTTATCAAGTATCCAATCGCATTCAGCTTTCTTGTCTGTAAATCCATATCGGCTTAATTTTATGCAAATATACAAATCATCAGAAAAATAATCCAGCAATCGCCTTTTTTGTTTTTCAGCCTTGCAAGTAACTAAACCTGGACCACTTCGGTATGGCGATCACTAACCAGCATTGCCATCACACCTGCCCCATCGTTCTTATTCAACCAAATCCAACAAAGGACTTTGACTGCCATATTTTTCAGTTATTAATCTTAACATTTCAAACTTAATTTAGTGTCCGGGTGACTGGAATGCGCCCCATCTTCGTATGGACAATTGCTCCAAGTCACCGGGACACCACTTCCAAAAGTTTGTTTTTCCTATCCGAAATTGATCTCCAAATTGTATGTTGCAGTAATTCAAGGCATTACAATTGTCTGATTTACATTTGGATGTGAACCCAAAATATCATTTTTGCACTGTCAAAACCCCAGAGGGGCTGAATATTTGTAGAAAAAATACATTCCCCACACGGCGGCGCAATCAGGATGTTGTTAAAAGATCAAATGAATTCTGCGCCGCAATGAACGAGCCGAACGGATCGGGCGGTTTTCTAACCGCCTTTTATTGCGCGATTGGAAATCGCACGACCCGATCGTTCCAATATAAACATAGAAGTTCGAACTTGATTTAGTGTACGGGTGACCTGAAAGCAGTCAATCTTCGTGCTGGCATTCGCTTAGAGTCACCGGGACACCACATCCAAAAGTTTGTTTGGTTGTCAGACTGTGAAATGTTCAAACAATCTCTGGACTTCAAAACACAATCGACAAGGCTTAGCCTGCCCCAATTCCTGAAAAATATTCACAGATAATAGCTCATTGTTTATTTCAGAAAAATAAATCATTGTCCTGATTTTTAATCTATGATAAAAATTTTACTTTTAACATTTAAAACAACCAACGCTTTTCGATGGAAACGGGCAATCAGACAAAGGAGCTTTTTTTATACCAGGAGATGAAAAGTGGGAAGGAGTACGCCTTCGATTTCTTCTTTAACTATTACTACCCTGGTCTGTGTGTTTATGCCCAAAAGTTGGTTTCTGTTCCCGAACAGGAAGCGAAGGACCTTGTACAAGAAGTTTTCATTAAATTCTGGAACGATCGCGAAAAAACAGAGATCCGGTTTTCCATCCGTTCCTACCTGTTTGTTTCGGTAAAAAACAAATGTTTCGATCTGCACCGAAAGAGAACCGCTGATCTGAAAGTCCTGGAGATCACCAAAGACTTCGACATTCCCGAAGAGTCGTTTGATACTTATGTTTTATCTGAACTTGAATCCCTGTTCAATAAAAGTCTGGAAAAACTGCCTGAACGCTGCCGTGAAGTTTTTGAACTGAGCCGTTTTCATGGCCTTAAAAACCGCGAGATTGCCGCAAAATTGAACTTATCGGAGAAAACCATTGAGAATCAGGTGACAAAAGCACTCCATATTTTAAAAGAAGAATTAAAGGATTACCTTCCATTGCTGGCCCTTTTCGATTTTTTCCACTTTCTCAGATAGTCCAGATTTCTATTCTTCAATTATTTTTTGAAATGGCATGGGGGGAAATCCTAAATATTACGTCATTACAATGTAAACGCACAAATCAAGTGGAAGACAAAAATCTCATATACAATTTAATTGCGCTGGAACTTACCAGTGGACTGGACAGTCAACAGAAAGAGGAATTGCAATCGTGGATTGAAAGGTCTCCTGAAAACTTATCTGAGTACAATGAAGTGGTCAGAATGCTTGACTTATCGGACCGGCTCGTTGCAATGAAAAAAATTGATGCCGGCAAGGATTTGTTGCTGGTCAAGAAAAAGCTAAATCCAGCCAGGAAGTTGAATAACTGGCTCCTGAATTTCCAAAGGGTAGCCGCTATCCTGATCCTGCCACTTTTGATCTATACCGCATGGATCCTCTCAAACCGTTCCCAAAATATTAAGGTCAGCACAGTGATGAAAAGTTCTGAGACGGCTTATGGTGTCCGATCTCAAATCATATTGAGCGATGGGACAAAGGTTTGGCTGAATTCAGGCACCAAATTATCTTATCCTGAAGAGTTCAGTGGAGATTCACGCGAGGTAAAGCTAACAGGCGAAGCCTATTTTCAGGTCGAATCCGACAAGAACCACCCATTTTTTGTTGATTTAAATGGATACAAGGTAAAAGCGACGGGAACAAAATTCAATATATCCAATTATCAGAATGACAATGTGATAACGGCTTACCTGGAGCATGGCAAAATCTCATGGTTGGAGTATTTGAACGAAAAACAGAATGAACCTGTACAGCTGAAAGAAAATGATATCATCGTCCTCAATAAGGCGGAAAATAAATACAAACTCCAGAATACCGATGGCAGGAAATATCTGGCATGGATAGATGGTAAATTGGTATTTAAGAATGACAAGACCGAAGATGTGGCTGTGAGGTTGGGCCGATGGTTCAATGCAGATATCATTTTCGATGAAAAATTATCCCAAAGCGGATATGTTTTCACTGCAACTTTTAAACAAGAGTCACTCGAAGAGGCACTTAAACTTCTGTCTTACAGTACTCCGATCAGCTTTAAGATCATCCAGGGAACTCAGCAGCCCGATTCTTCATTCAGTAAACGCAAAGTAATCATCACTAAAAAATAAAACTATGGAATAAATCAAAAACGAACTAAACAGCCGCAAAAAAGGGAAGCTGGTAACTTCCCTTCCGAAAAGTCCTGTGCGGACAGGACATTAATTATTGTATAAACAAAATCATTACAAATCTATGAATAAAAATCATTCCCAACACAGGGTAGGAACGGATCCGTATGCCCCGTTTAAAGAAATTATCAGAAAGATGAAAATAACTTTATTTGTTGTTTTAATATCTGCTATTCAGATCTTTGCAAAAGATGCTTATTCGCAAAGTACACAGTTAAGCCTAAAGAAAGAGAATACGACCATAGAGGCAATTCTTGGTGCAATCGAAAGCCAGTCGGAATTTTACTTTTTGTACAACGGCAAATTGGTCGATGTTACCCAAAAAGTAAGTATAAATGTTGAAAATCAGGTTCTTGAAAAAACCCTGAACGAACTTTTCAAGGGTACAGATATCGCTTACAAAATTTATGACCGTCAGGTCGTTTTGTCGCCTAAAGCAAGTACCGATCTCAGCCAGCAGCAAAAATCTGTTTCCGGTAAAGTGACCGACTCATCGGGTGGTTCGCTTCCAGGCGTTTCTGTGGTTGTAAAAGGGACAACAACAGGGGT
The DNA here is from genome assembly GCA_037128295.1 of Mariniphaga sp. Lineage (GTDB taxonomy): Bacteria > Bacteroidota > Bacteroidia > Bacteroidales > Prolixibacteraceae > JAAFHB01. The sequence goes on along the minus strand of JBAXWR010000069.1, from coordinate 488 downwards.
AATTACAGATAATTCAGGGAATTATTCAATTGGTGTTTCTGAAAATGCTGTTTTGCAATTTACGTTTGTAGGGATGAAAACTCAGGAAGTTGTTGTAGGGAACAAAACTACAATCGACATTGTACTTGCTGATGAGACTATTGGCATTGAGGAAGTTGTGGCCGTTGGCTATGGTATCCAAAAAAAGCGCGATGTTACAGGGTCTGTCATCTCAATTAAAAGCGAACAATTTCAAAATGCACCGCAAACGACCATTGCGCAATCTTTGCAAGGGAAAATGGCTGGGGTTCAGATCACTCAGACCTCATCGAGCGCTGAGGGAAATTCGAACCAGATCCAAATCAGGGGAGTGCGGTCAATAACGGCCGGAGGAAGTCCGCTGATCGTTGTGGATGGAATACCCTATTCAGGAAGTTTATCCGAAATAAACCCCAATGATATAGAATCCATAGAAGTATTAAAAGATGCCTCATCTGCTGCAATTTATG
>JBAXWR010000068.1:0-30812 GCA_037128295.1 Mariniphaga sp. | reverse complement strand
GTCCGTAATATTGCAATTTGTCGGCAGTAATGGTAAATTCCACTGTTTTGGTCTCACCCTTAGCCAGATGAATACGACTAAAATCCTTCAATTCATGAATCGGACGAGTCACCTCACTCACCATATCCCGGATATAAAGCTGAACAATTTCGTCGCCAACCCGCTCTCCGGAATTGGTCACCTCAATAGATACTTTTACAGGTTCGCCAACAATTACTTTTTGGACATTCAGTTTTAGATTTGAATATTTGTATTGTGTGTAGCTTAATCCAAATCCGAAAGGATACAACGGGGAATATTCACCATTGATGTAAGGACTTTCGTGAATATATGGTTTCCGGTTGTAATAAACGGGCAGTTGACCGACATGACGTGGAATCGTCACTGCCAGTTTTCCGCTTGGGTTCACCTTTCCAAAAACCACATTGGCAACAGCAGTTCCCTGTTCCTGACCCAGATACCAGCCTTCGAGCAGGGAAGGAGCATTTTCAGCCAGGTAATTCACCGATTGAGGACGACCGTTGATCAGCAAAACCGCAGTTTGTTTTTTCAACTCAAAAATGGCTTTGGCCAAATCGTTCTGACGACCCAATAAATCCAAATCGTAATAATCGCCGGTATGCCCCTTCCATTCTTCTCGGCAGGTCAGTTCATTTCCACCCAGCACAAGCAACACTGCATCACAGGTTTTGGCCAATTCAACAGCTTTCTGAATCCGTAGATTTTCGGCTTCCAATGTCTTCTCAGGTGCTTTTATCGTTGTATCGTTCTCGTAAATTTTAAATCCTTCAGAATAAACCACTTCAAATTTGCCTTTCCCAAAAGTGGTCAACCCTTCTATAATACTGATTCCCGGAGTTTTATCGTTCGAATAGTTGCCATAATGCACTTCATCGGCATTTGGACCAATCACGGCCAGACGTTTGATCCTATTTTCATTGAAAGGCAACGTACCATCGTTCTTTAACAGGATCATGCCTTCTTCCGCAGCTTTCAGTGCAATTTGCCGGTGTTTTTTCTGCATGGCCAGCTTTTCCGTTTCGCTAATTGCTTTAATATAGGGTTGCTCAAACAATCCCATGATAAATTTATTCCGTAGCACCCGGGAAACTGCTGAATCAAGCACCGATTCTTTGACTTCGCCAGACTTAATGAGTTCAGGAAGAAACCGAAAACAATATTGTTTCCAGTTACTCGGGCATTCGAAGTCCATTCCGGCATTAATTGCCCGTTTCCCTGCTTCAGCCTGATTCAATGCTGCATGTTGGCGGGTCACCATCCGGTTAACAGCATCATAGTCCGAAATAACATAACCGGTGAAACCCCATTCACCCCGAAGAACATCATTAAGCAACCAGTTGTTGGCATGGTTAGGCACCCCGTCGATTTCGTTGTACGAAGCCATTACCGTGCGCACATTGGCCTTTTTCACAGCCATTTCGAACGGATAAAAATGATTTTCACGAATTACCCTTTCCGAAAGATTGGCAGGAGCCAGGTTGGTTCCTCCTTCGGGCTGACCATGCCCTGCAAAATGCTTGGCACATGCAATCAGGTGGTTTTGGTCGATCAATGGTGAACGTCCCTGTAATCCAAGAATAGCAGCAACTCCAAGTTGAGCAACATGGTAGGGATCTTCACCCAAAAACTCGTCGGAGCGCCCAAAACGAGGATCGCGTAACAGATCGATAACCGGCGTGGCAGCGTGGGTAATACCATAGCTGCGCATCTCTTTGGCAACTGCAGTAAAGACACTTTCGACCAAATCAGGATCCCAGGTACTTCCCAATGTTGGCGAAACCGGAAATACTGTCGATTTATTATCGTTTCCAACAAAACCATGACAACCTTCTCCGTTTGAGATAGCCGGTATTCCAAGTCGGGTTTGCTCTACAAAATATTTTTGGATGGCATTGAAATTGGGAATATATGCCTCAGAAGGTAGTTTGGTATCAAATTGCAAAAAACCAATTCCGTCTTTAATGGTGTCGCCCAAATTCTTCAATTGTTTCTGAAAAATCGTATTATCACTTGTTTTAGTGGCATTTACATGCCATATATCCAGTTGACGGCATTTATCTTCAAGCGTCATTCGTCCCAGCAAATCTTTAATCCGCGATTCAATCGGAGCCGATGGATCTTTGTAGATTGGCTTTTGAGTTATTTGGGCCTGAAGAATTCCGATATTAATCAGAATCGCGACAAAAAATAAGATGAATGTATATTTCATGGCTAATTTATTATTCTTGCAATCTCCAGCGGAATAACTTTCCCATTTGGAATTTGCAGTTCAGCGTCACAGCTATTATTGGCTTTGTTTAAATCATTGCTTTCCAACACTTCAATTTTTGCAGTTATTTTAAAGTTCCCATTCGTTGCCTTCCAATTTATGCCTTTCAATCCTTCTGCACAGGCCAGTTCCATTCCACCAACCGGAATTGAACATGATTTGGAATTATAGTGTGCAACCTCTTTTCCATCGACATAAAAATGGATAAGGTGTGCATCTCCGATTTTGGTGGCATCAGTTCCGTTATTGATGAGCGAAACCATAAATACCACTTCGTCACCTGCTTTAGGGAAGGCGGGTAGAGTACGGATATTCCGTACCGAAAGATCGGCTTTGGCCTCAGCTTTTGCCAGGTTAAAGCTTGTTTTCAAAGGCAATATATCCGACGATCCTCCAACCTGAGCAATAAATTCTCCTTCAGGAACCTGATATGCTTTGGTTACCGGATTATAAATGTAAAACTCTTCAGGAGAAAGTGTGATGGTGATGGTTTTTAATTCGCCAGGTTTCAGAGATACTTTTTTGAAACCACGAAGTTGCTTTTTAGGCATTTGCAGTTCAGGAACAATCTTACCGGTTGAAAGATAAAGTTGGGCAACTTCTTCGCCGGCAACTTTCCCTGTGTTTTTCAGGTCAAATGAAACTTCAACGTTGTCACCGACTTTAGCGTTCGGAGTATTTACTTTGATGTTGCTGTATGCAAACGAAGTATAGCTCAAGCCAAATCCAAAGGCAAATTCCGGTGTCAGATTTTGTGAATCATACCAGCGGTATCCCACCCCTTTGCTAACCAGATCGCGGAAATCGGGACTGATAGCAAAGATTTGGCTGTCGTTTTTGGGCATGGTGGCGGGCATCTTTCCTGACGGATTGTAATTGCCAAACAGCACATCAGCGATAGCACGCCCCCCCTCCTGTCCAGGATAAAACGCATAAAGCAATCCTTTTACATCGTTGATGACCGGTGTAACGCTGCAAGTTCCCCCTGAAATTACCACCAGAACGATGTTTGGATTTACTTTGGCAATTTCTTTGATCAGTTCGTTCTGCATTCCGGGAAGCAAAACAGTTTGCGATGCACGGTCGGGACGGTTAACAATTCCGCCCCCTTTTTCATCATTTTTCTTGTCCAAAAAATAGCCTTCACCTTCAATGGTGCTGTCGATTCCGGCAACAAAAAGCACAACCTCTGATTTTAAAGCTGCTGCAATGGCTTCACTAAACTGCTTTTTATCGCTATCGTTGATGTTACAGCCTTTGGCGTAATTGACCCGATCGGCTCCCAACACCGTTTTGATGGCTTTCTCAACAGGAATGCGGTAGGATGGTATAACGTTAGAGCTGCTGTGTCCATCGAGTGGTAGCACAGCCGCATTTGGACCGATTACCGCAATGGATTTTAACCGATCTTTATTCAGCGGCAAAATATTGTCGCTGTTTTTCAGAAGAACCAGGCCTTTCAATCCGCTTTCATAAACCAGTTCTCGGTGTTTTTTGCTGTCGATCACCGCTTTCGGAATAACGGGTACACCATCCATCATTCCTGAAACAATTTTGGTGCGCAGCACATTTCGTGTTGCACGGTTAATCAATGTACTGTCGAATTGTCCAGTTTTAACCCCAGAAGGCAACTCTTTGATGTACAGATCATTGCCTTCGCAAAAATCTAATTCCGATTTCAGTGCTTTACCCGTATCGCTGAAGCCACCCCAGTCGCACATCGAGTAATAATTATAGCCCCAGTGGTCGCGTAAAACATCTTTAATCAGAAACTTATTTTCGGCACATTTGTCACCATTTACCCAGTTGTAAGCACACATTACCGACAATGCTCCACCTTGCTGAATCGTTCGTTTCCAGTGATAACCCCAGAATTCTACCAGACCACGTTCGTCGCTCAGGTAATTATTTGTTCTGCGATTAAGTTCGTATGTATTTAAATTATAGTGCTTTATAGATCCGAATACTGAGGTTGTATTTTGCCCCAATACAAAAGCCTCTGAGATACGGCCGCCTAAAAACGGATCTTCTCCAATGGTTTCAGGAGCCCGGCCAATTCGTGGATCGATCAATAAATCAAGCGTTGGTCCGGCAATACGGTCGCGGCCACGGGCAGCCTGTTCTTCGCAAATTGCCCGCCCTACGCGAGTGATTAACGCCGGATCCCAGGTGGCCGCCATAGCGATAGTAACCGGGAAGGATGAAAATCCCTTCGCGTTATTCCCTATTCCATGAGGGCCGTCACTTCCCTTGAATTGGGGAATCCCCAAACGTTCGTTTCCATCGGTTTTGTAATAAAGTTGCTCAATTTTTTCCTGCATGCTCATTTTCCCCATCAGTGTGTCGAGCCGCTGTTCCAATGGATTGCGGGTTTCGACCTTTTGAAAAGAGGCGCATTGTGAAAAGACAAAAACCATTATTCCTATTAAGGACAATTTCAGAGAGTAAAATCTTGTTCGTTTCATTTCGAATTGGATTATATCTATTTTAATTCGTAAACCCGCACAAAGTCAACAATGAATTGCTGTGGGAAAATGGAATCATCTCTACCAGGTTCCCCAGATTTAAAATTAACCCAAAGTGCCTGATTAAGAATTAAATATTGAGGTACAAAGAATTGCCATTCACCGATCCAAAAATACAAATTTCATGCGAATTCCGGATTTGAAAACAAGTATGAAATGGTTAGCAGACTCCTGTAGTCCGATGACTTATAAAATTGGCGAAAAGGATATTCCTGGAATCCTTCATATATAACTTTAATAGAAAAAATCAATTCAGGTCATACTCTGATTCTGCCAGAACTGAGGGAATGGTAGCAGAATCTCTGTTTTGTTCGGTAGTGTCGCGGGAAAAGATATGGCATCTTTTCCCGGTTGGTTGTGGTTGAGTCCACAGATTGTTCAATTAAACTTGTGCTTTAGTTGTCAAAAACGAAGAAGAGTACAATCATACAAAAAGGAGACGTGTTTTTTAGAAAAGAGCATAGCCATGTTATTTAAATGGGAAATGTCTTTAAATTTGAGGTTGATAAATCCTCACGTAATCAATCTGCATTTCAACAGGGAATATCGTATCATCTACTTCTCCGCCCCAGTTCCCTCCGATCGCCAGATTAAGAATGAGGTAATAAGGTTTGTCGAATGGCCAACCTTCATTGGTTTAGATTCTTCCACCCTGCCCTTTCAAAGATTCAAAAAACAGTTTGTCGTCGATTAAAAACCGTATTGACTTATCACTCCACTCAATGGCATACTTGTGAAAGGTATCGAATACATCCTGGAATATATCAAAGTGGGTAATCTGTGTCCCTTTTATATGGTTATACAGTTCAGAATGAAGTGATGTGTGAATGGAGCCAGGATTCTTGCCAACATGCTCCATGATATCTATCTCCCCGCACAAGGGCCAATTTTCACTCTTCTCCTGTAGGCTTTCAGGAAGCATCCATATAGCTGGCCAGGTACCTTTGCCTTTGGGTAGTTTAGCCATCACCTCAATTTTACCATACTGGACTGAAAACCTTTTGTAAGTAGTCAGTTTTGAGGAGGTATATTTTGAATTTTTAAAATCATTCCTTAGCGCTACAACATGAAGCAAACCCTCTTTAACGAAGGAATTTTCAAGCGATTTTTCAAGATAGAATTGTTTTTCGTTGTTGCCCCAACCATGACCACCGACCTCATAATTCCATTTTGCACTATCCGGAAGCCCTGAGGAATTAAACTCATCGCTCCAGACCAATTTCCATTTATCGCTATCAGGTTTGACCTTATGGTATTTTTGGGAAGTAAATGCACTGGAACTTAACAAGGTGAAAAAAAACAGCAAACCTATTGGTATGTATATGTCTCTTCGCATTTCTGAAGGTTTTATTGTTATGAATATTTACCAATTGAATTTAAAAATGGAGGAGGCATTACATGACTCCTCCATTTATATTTAGCTTTTCAGAACTGCATTTCAGAAAATGCAATTGCTATATTATCTATTATTGCAAGTACCAGGGAATTTTGTTAATTCCATCGAATCCGCCATATTGATCATCAACCGCTTTTTTGTAATTTATCGGATTTGTTACATTTTCATTGGTATCATACTTCGAGCGTTGAGGATATTTTGTTGGATCTTCAGGATTCTGACTGGTAGTCGGATCTAAAGGGAACACAGGATAACCTGTACGTAGAAAAGTAGGATAATAATTAGAACCAGCTTGAAAGTATTCAATAAGCCATCTTTGCATCCAGATTTGTTGCTCACGTTGAAGTTTGGTTCCGCCAGTCTTATATGCGGCTTCACCTGTAAAATAGCCATCGATATAGGCTTGAGTAATAGGCATTCCATGAGCAATCCCTGCCTGTCCTGTAAATGGCGCAGCAACCTCTCCTTGCTGACCCGTGCTAAGATAATATTTCAAATTCATATAATAAGCAAGTTGTGCTTTAACACCGTTTTCGTAATATGCCTTTGCGTCTCCAGTTAGCCAGCCCTCTTCTATTGCTTCAGCAATGATGAAACACTGTTCTGAATAGGTCGTTTTTAGCCAAGGGTCTCCAATTCTACTTACAGTATAACGTATGTTTATCAAAGAATACTGATTAGCAGCTCTGCCAATAGCTAACTTATCACTGGATAATTCTGTTGGTGCGCCTACGTAAGCGTCAAAATCAGAGGGTAATTTAGTACCCAAAGGAGCAATTAAAGAAAGTGCCGGCTCTACGAAATAAAACAATCTACGATCCTTCAATAACTTTAAATTATCAACCAATAATTTTGAACCGCAAGAATAAATCCTATTTGTTTCTCCTTGATACATAGGATTTGAAGCATTTGGATTATCATAATATTTTAACGTTAAATCATCAGCATAACCAGTCATTAAATTATTGGCCGCTACTATGGCCGCAAAACGAGTTTTTTGAGCAACAGTCGCTTTCTTACTTACAGTTTGAATAACTTTTAACTGCATAGTATTACAAAGTTTACGCCATTTAGTGACATCACCACCAAACATTATATCGCCACTAAAATTCGCTCCTTTGGCAAAATAGGCCTCAGCAGTTTCAAAATCCTTTAGTACTGAAACAATTACATCTGCTGACTTATCATACTTAGGTTGCGTGATTCCCTCGGCAGCCATACCTGTTTCAGAATACGGAATATCACCTAATGCTATTGTCGAATTAAAGCCCATATCAGCTTTCAAAAATAAAGCTAATCCTTGATAGGAAGGTTCTGTTGGCAATCCTTTGGCATATTCAACCATCTTTTTAAGATCAGTTAACCTCTTGAAACCCCCAAATCCCGAATAAGGATAAGGATTATAATATTGACCACCAATATTGGCACTGCCATCAAGTCGTGTAGTAAGTTTCAACCATAAATTATTATTAGACCAATCCGTTGCATTAGGATTAAAAAATCTATAGGTATCTTTCAATACCTGAGTAGCAATCATATCTGACGGAACAGTTGCTGCTGCATCAGGGTTTGTATTTAAATCCTCAAAATTGCTGCATGCTCCTACAAGCACAAGAGAAAATACAGCTAACAGTATATATTTAAAATTTTTCATCATTAAGATTGTTTAAAATGTGACTTTTATGTTAAATCCAAGGTATCTTAATGCGGGATCTGAGAGATCCTCAGCAGATCCTGTAGCATTTCCATTAGTTCCCCATGGAGCATATCCACCACTATCAGGGTCAGAATATTTGAAATCTTTTGACCATAGCAATACATTTTGTCCCACAAAACCAACTGATGCACCCTTAGCATACCCGTGTAAATATTTTTTTGGAACAGTGTAAGTTAACGCTATCTCACGTAATTTAACGAATGTCTTATCATGAGTATCAGCAGGTGTAGTCCTGGCTCCCCAAACACTGTTGCTGTGTTCAGCATTCACGTAATCTTTGTAGGTAGTTTTAATATCATTAGGTGCAAAAACACGGGAATCACTGGTAATTTTACCATAAACATCATATGCAAACGTTCCTGAAATGACTTTTACTCCATCTCCAAGAAAGTTTTTGGAACCTGGAGTAGCAACATCTAGGGCTCTCTCCGGCGTAACAGATTCAGGATGTACTCCTGATCTCCACATAAAACCTTCAGTAGATGAGTTCATATTACCGCCACTTACACCATCAAAAGAGGCAAAAAAACTAAAATCCTTGTATCTTAAAGTAGAATTTACTCCCCAAATAAAATTAGGATCTACATAGCCTAATTTTGTATCATAAGGATTGAATTGCAATTGCCCATTAGCCCATACTCTTTTCCCGGTTGCAGGATCACGCATATAATCATAACCATACAAAACATCAACGCGTTCTCCAACTGAAGTATAACTGTTTTTCGGGGAATAGGTCGCATCTAATTTCGTATAATAGCGCGCATATGTGGTCCAGTTAATGCCCATATCCCACTGCCAATCTTTTGACTTAACAATGACGCCACTAAGAGCAATCTCCCAACCACGTCGGGATTGCTCTTCATCGATATTAATATATCGACCTGTATATCCAGAGGCTCCTGATAATGGAGCCGTCTTTACAAAGTCGTATAAATGCTTATTATAGTAGGTCAAATCAATGTTTAATCGACTCTTCAATAGTATGCCTTGCAATCCTACCTCAAATGTAGTAGCGCTTGCGGGAAGAAGATCAGACCCATATAAATTACCCGGGGCAGAAGCACCATTTAAAGTATTCCAAGTGGCAGGATTAATACCAAAAGCACTATTCACAGTAGTTTCATAAATTCCGGCTGGTGTTTTTGACATAGTCCATGATCCTCTAACTTTCAATAAATCAAGCCATTTTTTTGTTGATTCTGGTAAAAGTTCTGAAACAACAAAACTCGACGATATTGATGGATAAAAGTAGGATTCATATTGGGTATTTATCATTGTTGAATTCCAGTCAGTACGACCTGTTGCTTCCAAATACACCCATTTATCATAAGACAATCCAAGGCGACCATAAATAGAATTTACCTGTTGACGTCTAATATAAGTTGAGGCGCCAGCAGGACTTACAGATGCTTTTACGGAGTAAAAATCAGGCACAGAAAGTCCTCCATTAGTCCAAGCTTGAATATTATTATCTTGGTTACTGTATATTGTTCCACCGGCAAGATATTCTACTTTAAATTTATCAAACGATCGATCCCCAGTAAGTAGCAAATCAGTATTGATACTTTGTCCTTGAGTTTGTCCGAGAATATAACCTCCGGCACTGCCACCAACCCAGGTACTTGAATTTCCAGGCACACCAGTATTTCCACTTGAAGTTCTGGATCCCCATGCAATTCTTAATTGCCCTTTATCGGTGTAATAATCTGAACCTGCACGAAGACTAGCTTTCAACCAAGGAGTTAATTGATAACTCATTGACAAATCCACGTTAAAAATATCCCGATGGACCTCATTCGTTCTTTCCCAAATGTTATAATAAGGATTATTTTCCTGGTTTAAGGTGTAGTTTTGTGTCTGGTGTGGTGTAATCCAATAATTATCCTTATAATCCAAAATATTGAAATCAGAAGATGACCAGATTAATAAGCCATACATTGGATCATAACCAGTATAAGCATTGGTTGACTGATTTGGGGTGACTTTTTTAGAATAAGATACATTTGAACTCAACTTAAATTTGTCCAAATTAATATCACCACCAAAGCTGTAGGTATAACGGTCCGCTTTTTGATTAGGATACACTCCAGAATTTTGAGTCCAATTAACAGAGCTCCTAAGAGCCAGTATATCACCTCTGTAACCAATATTAACGTTATTATTCGTGACATATGCCTTTTCCAAAAAATTCTTGAAGTTATCTTTCCCTGAAGCTACATAAGGATAATCTGCATAAGCCTTTAACTTGGGATCCCACTGGTTTCGTATTGTTCCGTCCATAACTGTACCCCAGGAAGAGTCAGAGTTTTTATCATAAGCATTATTGCCTCCACGACCATAGGTGCTTTGCTTTTCAGGTAAAGCTAAAAATCCCGCACCAAACATGGTATTGCTAGCAACATCTACCGACAATCCTGCTAAATTAGAAGTACCATTTTTAGTCGTAACCAAAATTGCTCCGCTTGCTCCGCGAAAACCATAAAGAGCAGAAGCTGTGGCCCCTTTCAAGACACTGACTGATTCTATATCTTCTGAAGATATATCAGAAAGCGTCTTATTTTGATAAGCTACTCCGTCAATTACCAATAAAGGATTCTCGCCACGAATGGTAATTACTGGAGCACCATTAAAATCCGGAGTGTTCCTAACTAATAGTCCGGCGACTTTACCGGAAAGAGAGGAGGCGACTTCAACTGAGGAAACTTTTTGCAAGCTCTCACCGGTGACCTTTTGAACGGCATATCCAAGGGCCTTTTCTTCCCGCCGAATGCCAAGAGCAGTAACGACCACTTCGTCAACACCAATAGTTTCCTCTACCATTAGGATGTTGATCGCGCTTCTTGCTCCAACTGCAACCTCCTGCATCTTCATACCCACAAAGGAAAAGGACAAAGTCGCCTTATCCGATGAAATGGATATTGAGTATTTTCCCTCAATATCCGTAATTACGCCAGTAGTAGTCCCTTTTACAACTACAGAAACACCAGGCAGTGAACCTCCGGAAGAGTCAGTAACTTTTCCCGTTACCTTTTTTCCCTGTTGCTGTTCTACATTGGCTACATAATCTTTTGGCACGATCATGATCAACTTATCCTTGATCGTATAGGTTAGATTCTCAGATTTTAGGACCTGGTCAAGAATGTTAAAGATTAGGACATCTTTGAATTCGCCGGTTACTTCTTTTGAATTCTTGATCAATTCGTTTTTGTAGAAGATCGAAAACTCAGAACTTGCTTCTATCTTATTAAACACATTTTCAAGCGTTTCGTTCTCAAACTTCAGGCTCAGTTTCGTTTCCTGTGAATACGATTTGGCCGAGAGCTGAAAAAGTGCCATAAAAATCAATACAGTTGTTAGCTTCATAATGATCATGATTTTTTTGAACATTGGCCATCTGCGATGCCGTTGCTTCGGATCGTTTTTTTTCATACTTTTACTTCGATTTTAATGAATATTAATTTTTAATGAATGACGTCAGTAGAGTTGCCGCTCAACTGGCGTCTTTTTTTGCAATGATTACGATTTCTAAATTTGTTTGCTGCTGAAAAGGGATATTTTGGGGATCTAATAAATGTGGCTGGCGACTAGCGACTGGCTGCTGGTGGCGTAGAGAAGTAGATTGTCTTTTTTAAGTTTAAATGTTTTTTTATCTTGCCTTCTTCATGTCTCCTTCACAAACAGCCCATTTTCCTTTCTCCATTCTTCATTTTTCATTCTTCATTTTCCGCTGTCCCTCTTCCCTTCTCTTTTCCTCCTTTCTTTATTTAGTTAGTTGATAATTAGCCTATTCACTATTTTTTAGCTGACAGTAATTTTAATCTGTCGCAAATTGGTTTTTTTGTAGGCTATTGGTGTATAGACCTTTATCGCATCCAATACCTGCCAGATGGTTTCTTCGTTCTTAAAGGTTCCTGTGAAATTAAGCTCCTTACCAGTGTTGTTTACAAGGGTTATATCCACATCGTACCAGTTTTCGAGCCTTTTCATTAACTCCGACAAGGGGATATCTTTAAAGTTGAATTTGTTGTCAACCCATCCGGAAGCTTGTGAGGTATTCACTTCCACCACCTGAATCTGGTCATCTTTTAGGATCAACGCCTGACCTGGCTTGATAACCTGCTCATTCTTATCGGCATGCACATTTATCTTTCCGGTCAGAAGCGTTATTTCCTGTCGGCCAAATTCATTGTACGCCATTACATTAAAGGTAGTGCCAAGGACTTCAACATCGCATTTATCGGTCTTTACCACAAAAGGTGCTTTCTCATTGTGGGCTACATTAAAGAATGCCTCCCCCTTTAATTCCACCTGCCGGTGACTGGATGAAAACGAATGATAGACCAACCTGGAGTTGGCGTTTAACCAAACCTGCGATCCATCGGGAAGTTTGACCAACGATTTTTCACCTCGTGGTGTCTCAAAAACCAATTCTTCTTGAATTACTTTATTATCAGATAATAAATAAGTTAGGATACTACCGCCAAAAAGACCGGCTACCAGGATTGCAGCAACAGAGGCTACCTGGATCCACAACCTGCGGGTAGTTATAGTTTTATCAATTGCAGAATCGGCCCTATTGATCTTGTATTCGAGTCGATTCCAGTTTTTTTGTCCTGTATCATCAAGATCAGGATGCAGGTTCCAATCTTGCTTGACCTTTTCAAAGCATTCACGGTTTGTGCTGTCCTGAAGATAATCGGTCAACACTTCGTATTCACCATCGGTAAGTTGCCCCCGAAAATAGCGGTAAATGATTCCCTGAAAATATTGTTGATCCATTGGTTTAATTATTCCTGTTGGCTGTATAACGATAATGGTCCCGGGATACCCATCATTGGTATGGGATTATTTTTCAAAAAAAATGATTTTATTGATTTTTTTCGTTTTTGAGAAGGATAAATATACTCTGAAGGCGCTCCCTCTTTGGAAAAGGGGGGCAGAGGGGATTTGCATGTATATATCTATATATTAACTATATAGCACAAACAAAGTTCAATCTGATTTCAAAAAATGATGTATCATAATGCTGGCAATTCACAGAAATACAGTGCTTTAAATATAAAATCCCCCTTAGTCACCCTTTTTCTAAGGGGGATAGCTTCCAAGTATGATTGTTGTACTAAAATTAGTTTTTAGGTGACATATAATTACTTATACACCCCTTCAAATTGATTATGCTATAAAGTTTTATAAATCTTTCAATATCAACAATATAAGTGCAATAGGTAATTCTTCGGTGAAATTCTGCCGGAACGATTGAAGGGCGCGGTTAAGGTGACGCTCTACATTCTTGATGTTGATATTGAGTTGATCAGCAATCTCTTTGTTCTTCAACCCCTCCTTCCGGCTTAAAATAAATACTTCACGGCATCGGTCAGGTAAACATTGAATGGTTTTTTCAATCTTTGTTATAAGTTCCTCTTCGATCAACACATAGGGTTCGTTTCCGATAAAGTCGATTCGGTACAGTTCCTCATATTTCGAATCGACGTGGATTTTCTGTAGGTGAGTATTGACAACTTTCAGGTGTTTGATGTAATCGATGCAACGGTTGCGGACCAGTTTAAAAAGGTAGGCTTCAATGTTCAGGCCTTCGATTTTGGCCCGGTTTTCCCAGACTTTCACAAATACCTCCTGCACAATATCTTGCGATATTCCATCGTCTTTAACCACATTCTTTGCAAAATCGTTGAGACGGGTAAAATAGATCGAAAACAATTGCCGGAGAGCCTTTGGGTCACCTGTCTTCAACTGGTCAAAAAGATCATCTGCAATTCTCCTGCTATTTTCATCCTCCTTCATTTGCATGTCCGGGTCTTTATAAATGGCTCACAAATATATCATTTCATCTGTAAATAATAAGTTTTTAATTACCTGAACTAATTTATATATCTTCGGCCTTTTAAATTTTTGCATCATGATCTGTAAGTTTTCGTTCCTGAGTTTGGTTCTCATTTTGATTCTTCATGTTGTAACAATGGGTGTTGGAATACCCGAAAATAACAGTACTGAAGTTCTTGTTATTTTGAAAAAAGACAGTGTTGCCAATTTGGGCACGATCAATCAGAATTACAAGATCCATGCAAAAAAACTTGAAGGAACGATCAAACTCGATGGGGTCATTAACGAGGAGGATTGGCTTAAAGCAGAGAAAGCAGACAACTTCTATATGGTCCTGCCTTTGGATACAGGCCATAGTGCTGCCAAATCGGAGATTGTGATGGCTTACGATGAAAAAGCCTTTTACCTTGCCTTGGTTTTTCACGATACCGTACCCGGGAAAAGACAGGTCGAATCCTTGCGGCGCGATTGGGTGTTTAACAACAACGACAATTTTCTTTTTTTTATCGATCCATTTAACGATCAGACCACTGGTTATTCATTTGGAGTAAATGCGGAAGGGGCGATTTGGGATGGTGTGATGAGCGGTGGCCAGGGATCTAACCTGATTTGGGATTGCAAATGGGAAACCAAAACGAAGAATTATCCCGACAAATGGGTTTCCGAAATGAGAATACCCTTCAAATCTGTTCGTTATAAGAATAATGTGAATCATTGGAATATTCAGTTTTCACGCCTTGATCTAAAATTGAACGAGAAATCTGCCTGGGCTCCGGTACCAAGGCAATTCCCTACTGCTTCGCTTGCCTATGCAGGTCAGGTAATCTGGGATACTCCACCTCCAAAATCCGGGTTAAAGTTGTCGTTGATACCATACCTGTTCGGTAGTTCTTCGCGAAATTTTGAAGCCGGAACAAACTCACGGTATCATAAAGATTTTGGGTTTGATGCAAAAGTTGGCCTCTCCTCTTCTCTTAATCTTGATTTAACTTATAATCCCGATTTTTCTCAAGCAGAGGTCGATGACCAGGTAACTAACCTTGAACGTTTTGAATTGTACTTTCCTGAAAAAAGACAGTTCTTTCTGGAAAACAGTGATTTGTTTGGCAACTACGGTACTTTGAACATACGTCCTTTCTTTTCAAGGCGTATAGGTCTTGATGCTCCGGTTCGTGGTGGTGCAAGGCTTAGCGGCAAACTTGGCAATGGCTGGCGTATTGGGCTAATGGATATGCAAACAGGAACAGAGGGGGATTACCTTGCACGCAATTTCTTTGTGACATCAATCCAAAAGAAAGTATTTTCCCGATCAAACATCAGTGCGATATTTGTCAACAAGCAACAGCTACAAATACCTGAAAATTGGAAGGGGAATAATTATAACAGGCTTATAGGACTTGAATACAATCTTGCCAGTAGCAATAATTTCTGGACCGGAAAACTTTTTGCATTAAAATCCTTCACGCCTAAGGCAACTTTGGCTGAAGAATTTTCACACGGAATGAATTTAATCTATTCACGTAAGACGTTTCTTTTTGAATTCACAGAACTATATGTAGGTCAGGATTTTAATGCTGAAACGGGATATGTACCCCGACGTGATTTTATGCAGTTTAATCCGAAAATAACCTATAAAATCTATCCCAAAACCGGGCCGCTTGAGTACCATGGTGTCCAAACAGAATTTAGCAATATATATTCCCCTAATAATCTGAAACTTACAGATCAGGTTATAAATGCGGGTTATTTTTTCCAGTTTAAAAGCCGGGCGCGTATCGATTTTAAGGGAAATTACTCTTACGTTGTGCTCAGAAGCAATTTTGATCCCACCAATAAGGGCCTGAACCCTCTGCTTTCCGGGAGCAATTATCGATGGGACGATTTTACTGCCATGTTTACCTCCGATAACCGGAAAATTGTAAAATACGATATACAAGCCGGTAAAGGTGGTTATTTTAACGGTAAACGGTGGTTTGTGAAAGGTTCATTTAATTATAGGTTTCAGCCTTATGGCTATATATCAATGATATACAGTTACAACGAACTTTCCTGGGATAATTCGAACCAAAAGAGGGGATTTTGGCTGGTTGGGCCCAAACTCGATGTTACATTCACTGACAAGCTTTTTTTTACCACCTATGTTCAGTATAATGAACAGGTTGACAATTTGAATTTAAATGCACGTTTTCAATGGCGTTATAAGCCGGTCTCCGACCTTTTCCTCGTTTATACCGACAACTATTTTCCGGGCGAAATGAATGTAAAAAACCGTGCCCTTGTTCTAAAATTGTCCTACTGGTTTAATTAAGAAATCCCTTTTATGTTTTGTTAACGAAAATAGGTAATCTGCAAAGGAAGATTTTCCATTACTTTTGACTTTCTGTAATTTATTAGACATGGCGACTACAAATATTGAAAAACAATTAAAGCTTGATGAACGTTACCTCAGAATGGCTTTGGTTTGGGCTGAAAACTCATATTGCATCCGCCGTCAGGTAGGTGCCCTTTTAGTCAAAGACAAAATGATCATTTCTGATGGATACAATGGCACACCATCCGGTTTTGAGAATATTTGTGAAGACGAGAACGACAAGACAAAGCCGTATGTACTTCATGCAGAGGCTAATGCAATAACAAAGATTGCAAAATCAAACAACAGTAGTGACGGTGCGACACTTTATGTCACCTCTTCACCATGTCTTGAATGTTCCAAGCTGATTATTCAGGCAGGGATAAGGAGGGTTGTTTTTTCAGAAGCTTACCATTTGAACGATGGTGTTGAGTTGCTATTAAGAGCAGGAGTTGAGATTGTGAGGGTTGTACTTCACGAAGTAAAAAAAGAAAAATTTTAATCGAAATGGATAAAAGAAGAGTAGGTATTTGGATGCCGGTGTTGGTGATTTTGGCTGTAGTAGTTGGCATATATCTTGGCACACGGATGCAACGGGTTCAGATAGGTTCCCGTGTAACGCCTTCAAAGAGTGTAAATAAAGTTGGATCGATCCTTAATCTGATCGAAGAGAATTACGTTGATTCTGTTGATTCAAAAAAAATAGTTGAGGAAGCAATTCCTGAAATCTTGAAGCAGCTCGATCCCCATACCGTTTACATTCCAGCCAGGGATATGGTTGAAGTTACCGAAGAGATGTCGGGTAACTTTAGTGGAATTGGTGTGCAATTCTCGATCCAGAACGATACAATCATGGTTATCGATGTCATAACAGGTGGACCTTCCCAAAAACTTGGGATCAGGGCTGGAGACCGGATCGTAAAAGTGAACGACTCCATAATGGCGGGCATTAAAGTCACCACTGATATGGTAATGAAAAAACTTCGGGGTAAAAAAGGAACCAAAGTAAACGTAAGCATTGCAAGGAAAGGGTATGCCGAGCTGTTGCCATTTGAGATTAAACGAGGCGAGATTCCGCTTACCAGTGTAGATGTCAGTTACATGATCAACAGTAACACCGGATTTATCAAGGTTGGACGTTTTGCCGAAAAAACCTATGAAGAGTTTATGACAGGTTTGGATAAACTTGATAAAGCAGGTGCCACTCAATTGATCATCGATTTAAGGGGGAATCCCGGAGGTTATTTGGGTGCTGTAATTAAAATGGTGAACGAATTTTTGGAAGATGGTGAATTGGTCGTTTATACCGAAGGACGTACACAACCCAAAAGGACTTACAATGCTGAAAGGAAAGGAAGTTATCTTGGAAAAAAGGTAATTGTTCTGGTTGATGAATATTCAGCTTCAGCAAGTGAGATTTTTGCGGGTGCGATCCAGGATAACGATCGTGGCACCATCATTGGCCGCCGTACATTTGGCAAAGGGCTGGTTCAGGAGCAAATCCCATTTTATGATGGTTCTGCTATCCGCCTAACGGTCGCCAGATATTACACTCCCGCTGGAAGATGTATCCAAAAAGCGTACGATAAAGGGTTGGACGATTATTATGGAGACCTAAGCCGCCGCTATGCCCATGGGGAACTCGAACAAAAAGACAGCATCCATTATAAAGATACGGTAAAATACTATACACGCAATAAACGGGTTGTTTTTGGTGGGGGTGGCATTATGCCCGATATCTTTGTCCCCGTTGACACCACTGGACTCTCTTCCTATTATATGAAAATGACACAGAAGGGGCTTGTTTATCAGTTTGCATTTGATTATTCGGACCAACACCGTGATGAACTTGGGAAATTGAAGTCAGGTAAGGAATTTGAACGTTTCCTGAAGGAACGTAATATTCTTAAAGTTTTTACAGATTTTGCCGCAAAAAAAGGTTTACCGACAGAAGCTGAAGGGTTAAGGATTTCAGAAAGAATAATTGAAGCCCAGGTGATTGCCTATATTTCCAGAAATATCATTGGTGAGGAAGGTTTCTATTCTGCCATCAGTAAAATAGATGCTGCACTTATTGAGGCACTTAAAGCTTTGGATAAGAAGGATATACTCGTCCAATCGAACTGACCACACTATATTTAAGATTTTAAGTTTGGGTCCGCTCCGATAATCCCTCTTCTGCCACAAAGACACAAGGACACTAAGGCTACACTAAGTATATAGTGTTGATATATAATTCTTTGTGAAACCTTTGTCTTAGAGTCTTTGTGGCATTAAGTGTTTTTATTTTTTCGTAGATGACTCAAGATTAGACCATTAAAACAATAATGAAGGCTAGATTTATTCACACGGTGGAGAAGTCAAGCCTTCGTTTTTTTTGTAAATGCCGTTCCTAATGCCATTATCTTTAATTCCTTCATTTTTCACCTCTTCATTCCTTCATTTTTTCATTCTAATCTGTAACTTTTCAATTATTTTATCGTCTTACTGTTTAAATGCTGAACTGAATAAATGACGATTAACGATTACAACCGGGCTGTTGATATGTGGTCTGACGGGCTTTACAGGTTTGTGCTTAAAAATATTTCCGATGTCGAGAAATCAAAGGATGTTATCCAGGATTGTTTCGAAAAAATGTGGATACACCGCGATAATATTGATGCACAAAAAGTTAAATCATACCTCTTTACGATGGCCCATCATACAATGATCGATTTGATCAGGAAAGAGAAGCATACCACTAACCTTGATTTTAAGAAGATTGCAGAACCCATTGTTAATGAGGGTTATACTGATTTACAGGAGATATTGCACGTAGCAGTGTCACGCCTTCCTGATATACAGCGTTCAGTTGTGATGTTGCGCGATTATGAAGGATATTCATATCGGGAGATAAGTGAAATTACAGGGATTTCGGAAGTTCAGGTAAAAGTTTATATTTACCGTGCACGGATCTATTTGAAAAGTTATATTGGTCAAATTCATAGTATTGTATAACATGAAGATTACCCGGTCGAATTATGAAAGTTGGTTTCTTGATTACCTGGAAGGTAATCTTGATCCTTCGTTAAGTAAAGAATTTCAGTCATTTCTGGAGCAGAACCCTGATTTGGCATTAGAACTGGAGGATAAAGACCTGATAAAGCTTTCAAAAGACGAAGGCATCCATTTTGGAGGTAAAGATCAGCTTAAAAAGTCGATCGTTGACGCTCAAATTGAATTCCAGGAACGATCCGTTGCCTATCTTGAAGGTGACCTACCTCTCAATGAACGGATAGATTTCGAAATGGGACTCTCCAATAATCCGGTGTTGTCTGAAGAGGTTCGTTTATTCCGCACAATGAAATTGATTGCTGATCAATCCATTCTATTTCCTGAAAAGCGGAACCTTAAAAAAGGGAGAGGACGCATTATCCCTTTGTGGACGAAATTTGCAGCTGTTGCTGCAGTTATCTTATTGGCTTATCTTCTTTATCAGCCTGATCAGAATTTTCAGGTGCCTATCAATAAGGAGGTTGCCATTTTGACTGGTCAGACTGATAAGGACTCCGTTTTGTCTGAAAGAAAAACCAAAGGAGAGGAAAAACCTGCTATCAAAATTCCCAGGATTAATCAAACCAGAAAAGTTCCGGCTGTTGTCCCAGAAAAACATAAGAGTAAGTCTATAGAAGAAAAGCCTGAAAAATCTGCTGTACCAATTCAACAATTGCGATCACCAGAAGCAGAACCCTCGTTGTTGAAATTAAAGGGGGTCAATTTAGGGCAGCCAGGGGATATTGAATTGGCAGTCTCGACCTTAAATCATCAGATAAGTATTAGTAATGATTTGATTTTATCTGAGTTGCTAAAAGCCCAACTTTCGGAAATGCGAAATAGTGGTGATCGTGAGTTCCTCTCCACCGAACATTTAGGGGTTTCGGGTTTGCACCTGTTTGCAAAACTGACCGGTAAGCGGCTGACTGCCCGTAAAGATGAGGATGGGACGGTAAAATCAATATCATATAATTCAAAATTACTGGCCTTTTCGATCCCTGTAAATAAATAAGGTTCATTTCAACAATTATAAAATGCAATACATTATGAGAAAGTTACTTCAGTTGTTGGTTTTTGTGTTATTGATGACCGGTTGTCAAAGTAAAAATAGGGACAGTGCCGAGGTTTATGCCGTGGCAGATTCAAGAATGGATATGGCAGCCAAAACCGAAGAGGCAAAGGACCAGGCAGTGAGACTTCCACCGCCGCCACCGGCACCGGCTGAAGATATTTCTTACACAGAGGATGTTAAAAATAAAGGTGCTGATAAAAAGAAAATTATCAAGGATGGGAGGATGGGTCTCAAAGTTTCCGATCTGGGAAAAACCAAGTCAAAAATAGATGTTCTGGTTAAAAGCCAGGGAGGTTATTATGACAGTGAAAGCCTAACCAATTCAGATTATGAATCGTCCTATACTTTGAAAGTCAGGATACCAGGAAGTAATTTTGAAAAGTTCATCGCCGGAATCGAATCGGAAGATGGTGAAGTATTGTATAAAACCATTGATGCCCGTGATGTGACCGATCAGTTTATCGACCTGGAAACAAGGCTGAATACCAAAAAGAACTATCTCGCAAGGTACAACGAACTTTTAAAAAAGGCACAGGCGGTAAAGGATATTCTTGAAATAGAAGAAAAAGTACGAGGATTGGAAGAGGAAATCGACAGTACAATCGGAAGGCTGAAGTATCTAAGTGACCAGGTAGATTACAGTACACTTGATCTTACCATTACAAAAGAAAGGGAGTTTAAACACAATCCGACATATCGGGATCCCTTTATGGAGAAGTTAAAGCAATCAGTATCAAAAGGATGGTACGGTTTTGTCGATTTCATCCTCTTCCTTTTCAATATCTGGCCATTCCTGATCGTTACATCCATACTGATTTATTTATGGAAAAGATTTAAACTTAAACTTCGATTGAGAAAGAAGATCTAGTACAATTACAATATGGAAGTGATTTACTGAATTGTAAAATACTCAAATTCAATACTATATACACTCCAAACCATTGATTCCAGGATAAGAATAACTATTTTTACTTGTTATCAATGGTTTTTATTTTTGTTTTCATTTTACTTTTAAAAAATCCTAATTTTAACCTCAGATTACCAAGTCAGCGAAGCATCAAATAATAACTATCCGATGAACAATAGGAAATTTGACATTCAGCAATTAAAAGGGAATTTGAGCAAAATCAGGGATTGGATGAAAGAGCACCATATTCCACCAAGGATGCTTTTTTATCTGATGGGGATCGTTTCCACAATCTGGTTTTTAATTCGGGTCCTCCCAAAACCTTCACGCGCAACCTATCCATGTATGCAGGTAGCAGCACCTATGATGTCAGGGTTTATCGTTTATCTGCTTTCCCTTGGTGGGATCACGATTGCGCTAAAAAAAGCTGGACAAAACCTGAACAAAGCAAAATACATCGCTGCCGGAGTTTTTACACTGGTGGCTGTTCTTTGTCTGGTGATTTCACTGACACAAGATATTCAATTGGCAAACGCTGAAATATCCACCAAAACAGGGCCTGATGATGGACCGAACCAACCTATCGGGAAAGGTTTGGGTATTTATCCCGGGCGTGTTGTATGGTCCTGGAACCCGGAGGCTACAAATGAAAAATGCACAACATCCTATGAAACCCGCGACTGGTACTGGAAACCTACCAACACCAACGGGAAAGTTGTGGGAAGTATGTTTCGGAATTCACTGAATAAACTGACCGGAAAAACTAAAATATCCGAATCGTGGGACCAGGTTTTCCGGTTCTTCAACAATAAAAAGCACCAGAAAAATGCAAGCTATACAAAAGGTGAAAAGATCTTTATCAAGATCAACCAGGGAACTGCAAGGTGGCTTTTAACTCAGGAAGACAAAGACAAAGGTTATTATTACCCAACAACAGTTGATCCAGACGATACAAGGATTATATCAAGTCTTGCTCCAACCGAAACCGGACCTTACATTGTTCTTGAGGTTTTACGCGAACTTGTGAATGATCTGGGTGTTGATCAGTCGGAGATATTTGTTGGAGATCCAATGTCCGATATCTATGGTCATAATTACGATATTTGGGTTGCAGAATTTCCAAAGGTGGTTTATCTTGATAAGTTCTCCCCAAAATTTGGCCGCACATTGATCTATCCAACGAAAGAAAACCTTTTGTTCTATTCCGATAAAATCAAAAAAGACAAACTTTACGATATCATCGAAAAGGCAGATTACCTGATCAATATGGCCAATTTTAAACCTCATATGGCAGCAGGTATCACATTGACTGCCAAGAACCATTTTGGTTCTCAGGCAAGCGAAACAGCCTTGCACCTCCACTATTCTCTGATTTCGCAGCGCGGAGGAAAACCTACAAATGGCGGATATCACAAATATCGGGTATTTGTTGATCTTATGGGTAGTAAATATCTGGGACAGAACACTTTGCTCTATATCGTTGATGGTTTGTTCGGTGGTGGCTCAAGCGAGACAAAGGGCCCGGTAAAATACTTTACGGCACCTTTCAACAACGACTGGAGCAACTCCCTGTTTTTATCGCTCGATCAAGTCGCTTTGGAGTCGGTATGCTATGATTTTTTAAGAACAGAGTGGAACGGTTCCAACATTCACAATGAAATCAACAATTCGTGCGAAAACAACCCTAACTGGAACGGCGTTGACGATTACCTTCACCAGGCTGCAGATCCCTCCAACTGGCCGGCTGGAATTGTGTATGACCCCGACAACAGCGGAAAACCTCTGACAAGTTTAGGTGTCCACGAACATTGGAACAACGCTGTTGATAAACAATACACCCGTAACCTGGGAACAGGTAGCGGAATCGAACTGGTTTCGGTTCCTGAAACGCTTGTAAAGTCGAAAGAGCCTGCGATTAAAGGCAAATAATACAATAGTACATACAGACTTCAATATTCGATCAATATGAAAAACTATTACCTGATTATTTGCTTCCTATCTTGTTTAATAATAAGTGCTGCTCCTGCAGGGAAATTCCCGGAAGCCAAAATTTCGAATGGAATACTCACTACACATTTTTACCTGCCCGATTTTAACAATGGTTATTACCGCGCCACCAGGTTCGACTGGTCAGGACTGATTACCAATCTTGATTTCAAAGGTCATCAGTATTTTGGGCAATGGTACGAGAAATACGATCCCGAAATCCATGATGCCGTAATGGGACCCGTAGAAGAGTTCGGACAGATTGGTTATACAGATGTTAAACCTGGTGGCACTTTTATTAAAATTGGTGTCGGAGCCCTTTTAAAACCTGACGATT
Organism: Mariniphaga sp.; assembly: GCA_037128295.1. Classification (GTDB taxonomy): domain Bacteria; phylum Bacteroidota; class Bacteroidia; order Bacteroidales; family Prolixibacteraceae; genus JAAFHB01. Next base: position 7,358 of record JBAXWR010000068.1, on the reverse strand, counting down.
CTCCTTACTCTTCGTTCAAGTTGTACAAGATTACAAATCACGGGAAATGGAAAATCAAAACAAAATCCGATCAGGTTCAATTTACCCATGAATTGAAAGAGGGGGAGTATTCCTATGCATACAATAAAACGATCAATCTTGTCAAAGGAAAGCCCGAACTTGTGATTCAGCACACCCTAAAAAATACAGGAACGAAGACCCTGGAAACCACTGTCTATAACCACAACTTTATGATGATTGACCATTTGCTGACAGGTCCCGGCTATATCGTCCGTTTCCCATCCAATGTAACAGCCGAAGGACGTGGCTTTAACGACATTGCTAGAATAGAAGGAAAACAGATGACCTTTCTACGGGAAGTTTCCAAATTGGAAAGTTTGTATTGTGGTGCCATGCAAGGATTAAACAATGATAGAAGCAGTTACGATTTTAGGATTGAAAATCTTAAGGCCGGTGCGGGTGTACACATTACCGCCGACCAACCCGTTTTTAAACTGGCCTTCTGGTCGAATACGACAACTGTCTGTCCTGAGCCCTTTATCCAGATCAAAGTTGAGCCTGGGAAAGAGTTTAAATGGGAAATACGATATGAGTTTTATACGATTGAAATGGGGAAATAAAGTAGAAATAAAATGAAAATAAGGTAGAAATAAAATGAAATAAAGTTGAAATATTTACTTTGTTTATCATGTGTAAATTGATTATCAATAAAATAAATTGCTCATCCCTTACGGTCAAGTTATTCTTGAAAATATGATAAAGGAACCAAATTAGGTTTGAACGACTCCCCCTTTCATAAAGGGGGGCAGGGTGAATTTGATGCAATTTCTTAACAATTAATGCATTACAAATATATAGGCATTACAATATTTAGTCAACTTGAATGAAAGGGATAACCAGTTTAAATCAATAAGTATAAAACATCATGGAAGACAACCGTAGGAATTTTATTAAGAAGGGCGCATCAGTAACAGCGGCATTGACACTGGGTGGAATCAATTCCGCTATGGCAGAAACTCGTGAGGCCGAGAAGAAAACAGTTCAGAAGAAACCTTATGTGAAGGATGCTGGTATCAAATTTGCCTTTTTGATGGGGCCAACTTCCCCAAAAGTCCCTTTTGCTCGACAGATGGGTGTGCTTCATGCCGTATCAGGGGTTGAAAAAGTTCCTGGTTTTAAAGCCTGGGATCCTGAGGCAATCACAGCAACCAAAGAAATCTGGGCAAAAGAGGGGATCAAATGGACAGTTGTCGAAGGGCCACCTTCACTTGGCTCCATAACAAAACTTGCTCTTCCCGGCAGGGACGAGGAGATCGCCAATTTCATCACCTTTATGAAAAACCTTAAAAAGTATGGCAATGTGGATGTGATCTGCTACAATTGGATGCCTGTGATTAGCTGGGCACGTACCCAAATGGACCGTCCTGGAAGGGGTGGGGCATTGATGACAGCCTTCGATTACGATGATATGAAGAGCAAACCTTTGACACAATATGGCGAAGTAACGAAAGAAAGTTTGTGGAAAAACCTTGAATATTTTCTGAAAGCAGTAGTCCCCGAAGCCGAAAAAATAGAGATGAAGCTCTCCTTGCACCCCGATGATCCTCAGGTTGACAGTATCCAGGGAATCTCCCGTATCATGAACTCAGTCGAGAATTTTGACAGGATGCTGAAAATCGTGCCTAGTAAATATAGCGGGGTGACGATGTGCCAGGGGAATTTCTCGTTGATGGGTGCCGATATCCCAAAATTGGTAAGAAGATGGGGAAAGGATGTGATTAGTTTTGTCCATTTTCGCAGTGTCCAGGATTTGAGCGGTACAATACCGAGCACAAAGTTTACCGAATGTTTCCACGACGAAGGGCAGATCGATATGTACGAAGCGATGAAAGCCTACTACGACATCGGTTTTGATGGCCCTTTACGCCCCGACCATGTTCCGACAATGGCTGGTGAGACCAACGAACGACCCGGATACATGACCTTAGGCAATTTATACGCAACAGGTTACATCAGGGGGTTAGCGGAGTCTGTAAGTAAGGAAAGAAAGAAGTAAATTACTGTAAATTAAATAGATATGAAAAAGGGATTTGTTTTGCTTTTTGCACTTATTTTTATTGGTTTTAACGCCAAAACCCAGAGTGTTGTATGGCCACCTGAAACCATCAAAGCACTGACGTCTGAATGGACCGGTGAACGCACACCCGATGGAAGGCCCAAAGTTTCGGACAACTTGTTGGAGAGGTTAAAGAAAATTTCGATGGAGGAAGTCTGGGGAGCACTGACTGCGAAAGGATATGAAAACCAATTTGAGAATTTCGCAAGTACTTTTGAAAACGGGTGGCAGATCATCCATCCAGAAAAGGTGATGACCGGCCGTGTTGTCACAGCACAGTTCATGCCTTTGCGGAAGGATTTCGACAATTATGTACAGGAACAGGCAAAAAAGGAGGGGACTAAAACCCCTGTAACCAATTATGCACCAATCATAAAGCTCAGTGATGGTGATGTTTATGTGGCAGACAGCTTTGGAAAAATGGCCGATGGGACACTTATTGGCGACAACCTTGGAAACGCAATTTACAAAGCCGGAAAAAGGGGAATCATTTTTAACGGATCGGTGCGCGATGTGGAAGGACTTTCCGAAATCGAAGGTTTTAATGGTTGGATCAGGGGATCAGACCCTTCAGCAATTAAGCAGATGATGATTGCGTCGGTCAATGCTCCTATCCGGATAGGCCGTGTGACTGTTTTACCAGGAGATGTGGTCCTTGCAAAATCGACCGGGGTCAGCTTTATCCCTGCCCAGTTTGTTCAGGAAGTGGTCATCTCAGGTGAATATACAGCTTTGCGCGACGAGTTCAGTTTCTTCTGCATCAAGACGAAAAAGTTCGAGTATGTGAACGAGGCTTTTACTGTTGATAAGGAGGTTTATGAGAAAGCATTTCAGGAATGGTTGGATCAGCATCCCAATTTACCAATGACAAAAAAGGAATTGTCGGATTACCAGGAAACACTAAAAGCAAAAAAGGCAGCGCAAAAGGCTGCTGCACCAACGAGATAAGCTAATGTGCTTTATTATTGGCCTTTACAATTTCTATTAAATCAAGCTTGATTAATTGCCAATTTTTGTTCTTCAAACAGAGTGGCTCAAAATCATCGTCTGCCTTTTCAAAATTTATTAAACTTTCAAGTACCTCCAGACGGTTATGTGTATAAGGATTTCGTTCTTCATGAACCTTAAGCATGTATTCCAATGAATAGGATTGCAAAAGTTCATGAATATCCCAGAAATCTTTTTTACGCCCTCCCCTTGAGATGACAACGATTTTCATCGCCACGATATCTTCAAGAGCAGCAAGTCGAAGACCATCAATGGATTTGGTTGGTCGGATGTATTTATATGTATAATAGACATCCAGTTTAACGCAGTGGTTGAATGATTCACCGATAAAAAACGATTTTCCCATTCCAATTATTGGTAAATTTAAGGAATCAGTGTAAGTGAAATTCGACTTTAAGTATTCTTCAATTGACCCAAAATCAATTGAAGAATACTCGAAATCAGTAAATAAATCAATATCAACCGATTGCCGATGTCCTAATTGCAAACTCAAACAGGTGCCCCCAACTAATCTGAATGGTTTGAATACCTCCGACTCCATTAGCTTTTTTAAGGTGTCGAGAAGAAGTGGAGATACAGTGTTGTAATACAGTGCTCTTACTGGTTTTTGTTTAACTGGCATAAAGGTATTTTGTTATGTTTTCAGTAATAACAACAGATAGCTTTTCACTCTCCCCTAAAGCTAACAACACTAAATCTCTACCATAAAAAGCAATTACAGTGTTGATTTCCAGCTCATTACCACGTTCAAAAATCCGATTAATGATTGCCGATCTGTTTTTGTTCCAGTCGATTAGCTTTATATCGGTATCCCAAAAAACACTATGTCGGATTTTGGATAAGTCGGGGTGGTAACCTTCCGATTGCTTTCTCTTTACAAATTCAATGTCGTAGAAAACCTGTAAGATCATTAAATAGCCCTCCTCAAAGCCTAAGGCCTTCTCAATTTTCAATGATAAAGCAGGATTCATCCTGCGATTTCCTTTAATGATCGAGACTAAAGTTTGGGGAAACTCATTAATTGACACGGCAAATTTGCTTTTTGCAAGTTTCCTCCTTTTTAACTCCCGTTCAAGAATTAATCCCGGATGTATTCCTTTGATCAATGATAGATTATTGTCCATAAATATTTTGAGATTTGAGACAAAGATAGCAAGAAATAAACAATATTGTTTATTTCTTCTTGTAATCAACTTTCTTGAAAATTTGTATTATTCGTTTGCCAAAAGAGTCTTCCTATATTTCATCCCTTTTTTTGGAAGCTTCAATATGAAATTCTACCGCTTTATTCAGATCTTTATCAAATTCAGAAAAGTCATTGTAACTTTGACAGTGGAAAAATATCATTCTTTTAGTCAGGAATAAATCAAATGAAACAAAAAAATCTCAAGAATTATCTGATCATCGCGTTATTGATCTCTTTCGCGATCAGTATCCTGATCCATTTTCCGGCCTACTTCGACCGGATTGCTTATGATGAGGAGAACCAACTTACAAGCAAGGGTATTTTTGATTTCATTTTTGAGCTTACGATTACAACATTGGTTGCCTTCCTAATGTTTTTAATGAACTATTTTATTTTGAAACCCTTTCAAAAACAAGCAAATACAAGGTCCTTCGACATCCTGCCAGCAACCATTCTTACCCTTGTGCTTGTGTTTTTTCTGAACCATTCATTCTTTGCGATTAAAAGATTACTAGTCCCCGATGATGGCCAAAATCATTTTCGCACCCATTATACATTTCAGAATATGGTGGTAGGAACGGCAGTACTGATCTGTGTCATTATTATCAGATTAATCTTTCAAAAACAGCGTATCGAACTGGAAAACGAACGGTTAAAGACAGAAAGCCTTCAAAGTCAATTTGATAGCCTTAAAAATCAGGTAAGCCCACACTTTTTATTTAATTCCCTCAATGCACTTCAAACATTGATCCGCGAAGATGCTGACATTGCTCAAAAATACGTCAGGCACCTTTCATTGGTCTTGCGCTATACATTACAAAGCAATGAAAACAAAACGGTTACATTGAATGAGGAATTAAGTTTTCTTGACTCTTACATCTTTTTAATCCAGCTTAGGTTTGGAACCAATTTCAAGATCGAAATGATCATCAAGGATGAATTTGCAACTTTCAGGATTCCGCCACTTTCTTTGCAAACACTGGTCGAAAATGCCGTGAAGCACAATGAAATCAGTAAGAAAAAACCATTGACAATTTTAATTGAAACCACAACCGACCAAAACATGGTAGTCTCAAATAGAATTCAGGAAAAAATCAACCCGGATAGTGGTACGTCAATTGGCCTGGCGAATCTCGCAAAACAATATCAATTGCTAGCAAATAAAATGATTACAATCAAAAAAACCAATAACAAATTTACTGTGATCATCCCACTGCTTAAACCCGATATCGAATGAAGGCAATCATAATAGAAGACGAACAATTGGCCGTCAGGAACCTAGAAACCATCTTGAATGAATTGGGTGGTTTTAAAATACTTGCGGCAATCGATAGCATTGAAGAAGCCGTAGAATGGTTTTCGTGCCATTCACAACCGGATATTGTATTTATGGATATCCACCTCGCAGATGGGTCCGCTTTTGAAATCTTTAAGAAGGTTTTGATCACCTGTCCGATTATTTTCACCACAGCTTACGATGAATATGCCTTAAAAGCCTTCAAAGTGAATAGTGTTGACTATTTATTGAAACCAATTAACAAAGAGGATGTTAATAAAGCATTGGATAAATTGAAGACCTTAGTTTCAGAGCGTAATGAAAAACAGGGTCTTCAGGATCTGATTGCCCTCTATAAAAAAGGGTCATCGTATAAGACACATTTTCTGGTTCCTGTAAAAGGCGACAAGCTGATCCCTTTGCAAAGTGCCGATATCGCCTATATTTTTCTGGATGCCAGCCTTGTGAAGGCTTTTACCTATGGCGATAAAAGTTATGTATTGGATATTACCTTAGATGAGTTGACCAAAATGCTGGACCCACAGTTGTTCTTCCGCGCCAACCGGCAATTTATCATCGCCAGGAACGCCATAAAGGATATAGATTTGTGGTTTAACAGCCGGTTATCGGTTAATCTAAAAGTTTCGGTGGGTGAAAAAATATTGGTCAGCAAAGCCAGGATACCCGAATTTAAAAGCTGGTTTGCAGGGGTTTGAGCTCGGTTTCAGTAAGACAAGCGTGGGTCATGCGATTTCCAATCGCGTAAATAAAAAAAGCGGTTAGAAACCGCCTGACACACTCGCTTTTACACAAATCCGGGCACAATTCGAGGCAGCACCTATCCTACCAAAGTGCAGTATTCTTAAGCGCTTCCATCAAGACAGGGTCTTTTTCAGCCCTTTCCCTTAACGCTTTGATAATCCTTTCTGTCTTTCCTTCAACTGGCGCAAGTGTTGTACGCCGGTCGTAAACAATAAAGCCAACCAAGCCAAAAATGGACATCAGCACCATGCCGAATCCCCACATAAAATAATTGTCGAACTTTGTTTCAATGCGGTTCATCTGGGTTTGGAGATCATCCATCCGTTTTTCTAAACCGCTCATCCTAGACTCCAATGTTTCCATTCGCGCCTCGATACGAATTACCCGATCCCGATCTGCCAAGGTATAAGGGACAACGACCTGTTGTTCCTGGGCAGATATGTTTAAGATTAAACTAAAAAACGCAAACAATAAGATTAAACGTTTCATGACTTTAAATTTTCAATCAAATTTACCACAAAATAAATCAATAAACAAAAACCTTTAAAGTTTTAACGTGTGGGTCATGCGATTTCCAATCGCGTAAATAAAAAAAGCGGTTAGAAACCGCCCGGCCCACTCGCTTTTACACAAATCAGGGCACAATTCGAGGCAGCACCTATCCTACCAAAGTGCACTATTCTTAAGCGCTTCCATCAAGACAGGGTCTTTTTCAGCCCTTTCCCTTAACGCTTTGATAATTCTTTCTGTCTTGCCTTCAACAGGTGCAAGTGTTGTACGCCGGTCGTAAACAATAAAGCCTACCAGCCCAAATATCGACATCAAAACCATACCGAAACCCCACATAAAGTAACTATCAAACTTGTCTTGGAGTTCATTAATTCTTGCTTCCATCGACTCCATCTTCACTTCAGTGCGTATTGCCCGATCCCGATCTGCCAAGGTATAAGGGACTACGACCTGTTGTTCCTGGGCAGATATGTTTAAGATTAAACTAAAAAACGCAAACA
>JBAXWR010000067.1:0-30861 GCA_037128295.1 Mariniphaga sp. | reverse complement strand
AATCGTACATAGGTACTCGACTTATCAATCTGATGTATGCCTTTCCGCCGTTCGATCCGACGAAACAAGGTGTTTTTCCTGTAAAGTGAAAAGTCGTGACCCGTTTGTTCCCGGATCAGGATGATAATTTTATCGATGTTGCTTTTACTTTTATCGTCAAATTCCGTTTCTGAATTAACAATCGGAATGAACTTCATGAAATCCAGAAGTTTTGTAGGCAATTCTTGTGCAGGGGCAATAATATCAGCAATTACAGCATCGATAGCACTTCTGGGCATTTCGTCAAATTTGGCCGATTCAGGAGACTGAACCAGCACAATGCCATTCTTCTCTTTAATGGCCTTTACACCCAGGCTGCCATCTGATCCCATTCCCGAAAGGATAATCGCGATGCTTTTTTCAAGCGAGTCGTCAGCAAGCGAACGGAAGGAAATATCAATTGGCAAACACAGTCCGTGTGTTACGACCTGATCGAATAATTGCAGGACACCACGCAGGATCGACAAACTCTTATTGGGAGGAATGACATAAACACAATTGGGTTTCACTTTCAGATTGTCGCTGGCTTGAAAGACTTTCATGGTTGTAATGCGCTGCAACAATTCAGGCATAATACCAACATGGTTTGGATCAAGGTGTTGAATCACAACGAAAGCCATACCGTTGTCCAATGGCATATTGTAAAAAACTGTTCAAGTGCCTCTAGACCACCCCGCAGAGGCCCCAATACCAACGATCGGAAACTTACTTTTGGGCATAACTGAAGGGGTTACGGATTTAACAGATTTGCCCGGTATGGAATCGTTGGTGTTCATTCGAGAAAGTATTAGCTTATATGTAGCAAATCCACAATGAATTTTTTATAAAGGTAGTCGAAATTATCTGTTTTTCAATATGTCAGTAATAAAGATAAGAATTTTTAATTGTGATTAAAGCGTGGATTACTGATTCCATAGTTGGGAGATGATTACAAACAACATAACGGCACTTTCTAACTCATGACCTGTCATTGCGCGGAGTGCGGCACTGGCGAAATTTGAAAAACAATCACTTGCACGACAAAACGATCCCAAACTAAGAAGCAGCGTGCAAAAAACAATGTTTTAAAAGTGCTTCAAACACGGGATTGCTTCCCGAATCGTACTTCTCAGGACACGTCATCAAACATACAAAACCTGACAACCAATTAACATACAGTTGGTTGGTTCGCAATGACAACTCCGATAGGGTATTCATCCTTAATTAAATTTGAATTATAAACAATTTTCAAAAAAAGATTTATGTTTTGTATGCATCTGTATGAATGATCGTTACAAACGATTAACAATTAACCTCTCTCCAAAAAAAACGAAGTCCCGAGGCTTCGTGATTACAAACGAGGGGTGTCTGAGTTTTAATATTTACAGTCCGATGTCTTGTGATGTAATCATCATCTTTAAAAAATGTGAAATCTAAAATGCCAATAAAACAAACATTTATAAACTACTTTATCAAATTAAAATAAGGCAGCCTATCCAAAGGGACGTCAATCGTATAAGAACTACCACCTTTGAATTTCTTTCCATCATCTGATGTCCATATGCCTTTGGGAAGTTTAACCTCGCGCTGGGTTTTCCCTTTCTCCAACAAGGGTGCTACCAGGATCTGGTCACCCAACATAAACTGGTCTTTAACATCGGCAAAGCCCTGATTTGGAAAGACATATTCCAGGCTTTTCATGATTGGCTCACCTGTCTTTGCAGCTTCTTTTGCCAACTTCATAATAATAGGGGTGTATTTCATCCTTAAGGCAACTGCTTTCTTTACTGCAACCAACTGATCCGGTCTCAGAATCCTCCATGGGGCTACAGAGAATTGCATCATTGGCATCAAGGCATGGACCTGTGCAGAGCGCACGACAAGTTCCCTGTCGAGTTTCGATTCATCGAGAAAGGAGGACCATTCTCCCCCACCGATCAGGTCGGGACATGAAAACGCATAACCGGAAAGCCCCTCGATGATCATGTTGGGGACCAGCTTCCGGAGATCGCCCCATGAATGTGACTTGTCTTGTAACCGTTGGGCTAAGGGTTGGCCACCCATTTTCCAACACGCCCTGTATTCATTCAGTGGGAAGCGCAAACCAAACTGGGTAAACAATTCACATTGCTGATTTGGGGTCACATTCCCTTTGCCTAATCCGTTGGAAGGATAAAACCGCATATCTCCTGCATCGAATTTAAACCCATCTATGCCATAATCTTTAACCAGTCGATCCAACTGTTGATTGAACCAATCAACCGCTGCAGGATTTGAAAAATCTAGTACTGCAGATTGCCCGTTCCACCACTCGATCATTAGTGGTTTGGTTTGTGTCTGCCAGGTGTCAGTTGCCGACTTCTTTTCCAGAAGCAATGCCTTCGATTTTTTAAGGCTGTTGTAGATCGCAGCCTGATCGGCACTTACAAACGGACAAATCCAGACCATCACCTTAAATCCCATTGTATGCAACTTGTCGATCATCTCTTTTGGATTGGAAAAACGACCCGGATGAAATTTCCACAAACCATAGTCCTCCTGCCATGTATCGTCAATCATCAATACACCGGCAGGAAATCCATTGTCAAGGATTGCCTGGGCATATTTCAGCACATCAACCTGGTTCTGATTGTAAGTCAGCTCAATCCATGTATTGTATTGCGGACGGGCAAACAACAAGGTGTCGGGAAGTTTACCATTTGCAGGGAAATATTTCTGTCTCACATATCGTTGGGCTTCAGCCAAAGTATTCCCTGATTTTCCTGTAACAACCTGGTTGAATGAATCTGTAATTGTAATTTCGTTGTCCTTGATCGTGAATTGGTATGGTAACTCGCTCCATATATACTGACCTTTGCTGGTAAGTATCAACGGTTGCGCCTGATTGGAATTGTTGTTGCCATAAAAGTCGAAGGCGTAATCGGAAGCAAACGGCATCTTTTGTCCATCGTTGATCACACCTGTCCAGACTTTTTCATCGGGTTGAAGTGTCAACTTTTGAATTTGGTCCTTTACCTGCCCGGAGGTTGCTTGTGCCAGGAAAAAAAGACAAGCTAACGGAAATTTTGTTTTATATATTTTCATTGTATTAATAATTAGATCATTACATATTAGAATTGAATTGTGACACTTTTACCTGCATATTTCGATGCAGAGCGGAATAAGTTCCGAGGATTCCGTGTTTTGTTTTAAGGTTATTCGATCTCTAATCTTTGAATATTTCCGACAAAGACAGCAACAGAATAATTTGTAAATAAAATTTATTAGGACGTATTTTAATTTCATCTTTTGCATAGCATTCTTAACATCTTAACAGGTGGATTCAAGACAATCATTTTAGGACTCGACGAAAGCAGGAACTTTTATCACCAAATGCGAATGGTCTACCCAATTTTTGTTTTGACACCTCTGATGATAAAAATTCCTTTGGCAACGTTTTCTTCTAAAGCTTATTGTAAGAGGCCTTTTACAAAAATAAAAACACATAAAATTATCTATCACCTTCAACACATCTACAATTAAAAAATGCTTTATATTGTTTTACATAATCTCTATTGATTTCATTTGTTCGAATCAGTACATTAAACCTGTAGCCTAACTTGTAATAAAGATCTTTATATAAACCATAATTTATCTCATTATGGGTCATATAAACGCTTGCTTTATAATTACCGTTACCACTAGTGCTCGAATTATTTTTTCTATCTTCTCTAAAAACCTTTGCCATCAAAATCGATATAACCTTTAAAGTTGGTATATTCCATGAAATAACTATCAGGTAATGAATTAAACTCATCAATATTAGGTAAATGCCAACCATTAGGACATAAACTTAAATTAGGTACATTAATATTGTTGTAAAATAGGCCTTTCCCGACATTTTTACTAATATTTGATTCTGTATATGGTACTCCATTATATTTTAAATCATCAGTAAACCATTTTTTTCCATTTATATTTACTATTTGATAAACATTTGCATCTCTTTCATCAACAAAATAATTCGGATTATTTCCATACTTATTTTTTGCTTCATTTAATTTATTAAACACAATTTACAAGATCTGGAGTCTCCTGACTAAATGGAAATACTGTAAATAATATTGAAAAAATTGTTAATGCTAACTACATAATAAAATATATTAAACTAAGTGTTTACTTTCATAGCTCAAGAATATGTGCACTTGCTACTTGCTCTATAAAATATTTATTTCTTCTTTAGTTGTTTGAATTCTTGATTTATATTTATGTCAAATCGCTACTTAAGTTTGAATTTTGCACAGACATTTGTATTAAGAGTTAAAACATTTTTCTATATTAAAGTTGAGGATATCGGATTTATGCAAAATTCATTAATTTCACTATATTTTTGAAACAGTGTCGCAAACAAAATATTTACTTATTCGGACTTCTTATTGCTAGCCTCTTTTCTGTGACGTTTTTCATTTTTCAACTTTTTTGTACTTGGCAAATATACGAAATAAATGTAAAACAACGGTTTGCAAAGAATATTTCATCATAAATATGAAAATTATGTGGCAATTTCCACGCTACTAACTCAATTTCAGGTGTAAAAGCAACACAAATATTTGATATATACAATTATTAATCAATTATTTACGATCGTTATTTTTATTATATTCCAGGGCATAAGAATCCCTCTTTGCAATTGTAGGCCGCAATGTATCATTGGTATATCTTCGTGTCTATTGCATAAGTATTAATTCAAGAAGTGAAAGTTTCCCTTTCTTTTTTCCAATTGGTCCTTTGCCTTGGGAAGTGTCAATAATTTTAATATTTCGTTTTTAAATTCTTCTTCAGACTGTGTGATCTTTTTGTATATTTCCTTCTGACGGCTGACTAGCCTTTTATAGAATTTGATTAAACTGACCAATATACCCCTTGATTCGCAGTACCAGATTAAGGTGTCCCAAAGAATCTTCCAGTTCATAAGTATCAAAAGAAACTTTGCATACAAGTTTGTTTTAAACCGTTCTATCTTCATTAGTCTGGTTTCGTGGACTTTGGAAAAGGACTTACAGGTTTTGAAGTTGTAATGCAAACCTTTGCATAAGATATTCCGGACATCAAAATCTGATTTGAACTTCCGTCCGGTGTTCAACCAAAAAGAACTCAATATTGATTCCCATCTAAACTTGTCCGTACTGGCATATTTTATCGTAAGTTACATTAGGAATAGGCTAAAACAGAATAATATACATCATTATTGGTCGGAAATAGTCAGGATTATCAACACTTAAAATGCAACCTGAACTCGGGGAGAAATACAAATGGGGAGAAAATACTGTTGAAAACATGCACATGTCCACAAATGATAGCCAATGAAATTTACCAGGCAATGAAATATAAATCCATGCCGTTCCATCGAAAAATGGTGAAACTAACTATAGGGTAGCCGGAACATTTTTTTTGGAGTTCCGCTGACGAACAGCAGCCCCGCTATGCTCTATAGTTTAATGACTTACAAAATTGAAAATGCAACCTGGGTTAAAACCAAATTATTCCAGTTTCAGGATGTGCTGACAGTTTTATCTGCCTTGCTATTGAAAAGAATATTGGTTATGGAAGAAGAATATTGAGTCGCTTTTTTTAAATCCAGAAACGCAGTAATGGGATTTTGCTTTTTAGAAGTATCTTCTTACCGGAAGAGCATATTTCAAGGCCATCGTCAAATGGTTCAAATAGCTCCATTGTTATTTCGTTTTCTCCTGGTTAAGTGATAGCCTGACTTGAAGTCAGGCTATCACTAGACTTGACAGCTTATCACCAGGCTTGAAGTCAGGCTATTACTATTTTAAGGGTTATGGAACGTAGCAAAATCATCACTTCCTTACCATCACTTTAATTGATTGTACCGTATCTTTATCCTTGATATTCAGGAGATAAAGACCGCTACTGAGACTCGGTAGTCCGATAATATTTAAGCTTCCTGCACCCAATTTCTTTGTTAGCATCACCTTACCCAAACCATTGTACAATGTCGCAACCGCATCGTTTCCAACTTCGCCAATCACACGGATCTCTTTATTGCCTTTTGCATAGGCAGTTAACTTTTCGGACAGCACCTGATCTTCGAGACCATTCACAATATCGCCTGTGTGAAGGTAGAACCTTCCTGTACCGGCTGTATTGGCCACAACAGCAGCTTTGTAGCTGTTTTTGAAAAGGTCTGTGAATGTGTTTGTTAGCTTATCTTCGAGGATTACCTTACAATTGGGGTTTAATTGGACTGTTTCGACACTTAGGACAATTTCGCCGGCGGCTTTTGAGTCGATACCTATTGGGATGACCAGTTTATCGTAGCCGGTTGGGGGGAGGCACTGTAATTGGAACTCCGCTTCATAAGGTTCAACCAATTTAGAATAAATAGCAAATGAATTGTTGATTTTAAAAATACCTGCATCGTAACCCTTATCAAGTCCCAATGTGGCGCCATCCATAAATTTGATTACTGTTGAAACCTTTTCTGAATTGGTGCTTGCCACCAACTTTATTGTTGCATAGTCGGTTGCAGACGATTTATAGGTTACCAAATTATGGACTTGCATAGCGTTGCTAAAGGAAACAGTTGTATTGTTGGTTTTAGCCTTTACAAAGAAACCCTGACCCAGGGAGGCATATAAAGATGTTGAAGAGGCAGAAGTGAAATTGACAATATCGTACGCTGTTCCATTGAAAATATAAACACCTGTAAAAACGTCATCCATTTTATTAAAATTGACATCTATAAAGTTATCGGTGCCAATTCCCGAAACCCCATCTGCAATTTTAATCGCAGATGTAAATGGGTTACCGATACAGTTCCAACCATTAGAACCTGTCCTGTTAACTGTTACACTTTTTGTCCCTGCAACCAAAGCCCCTTTAAAATCCAATATCGTGGGAGCCACAATCGTAGGGGTTTCGGTCCGTACCATATACCCCTTTCCTGACACGAAAGCTTCACCTGTCCCGTTTGTTCCACCAGAAAAATATCCACTCCAATTATTTCCCCCTGTGTTGAAATCCATTATACCTAATTTCCCGTCATTTATGCCACCGGAAATCATGGGAATAACCAGGTTCCTGTTCAAAAATGTATTGATGTTTTCAGCAGCTGGAGCAGATACGATATGCCAGGTTGATGGGGTCATATAACGTTCAACAGTTGCCGATCCGGAAACACTTTCCATAATTTTCATCGAACCAGTACCGTTGACATCATCCGATTTGATCACGAATCCTGTTGCTTCGGAGAAGTTGTAAAGGCTTCCATTTACGGTAAGAGCTTTACCAGCAGAAATGGTCATGACCGCTCCATGCTGGATAATAAGGTCTTTACAAACTGCCGGAGTTGCAACAACCTCATTGACAACAGGGTCGTTGGTTTTATCAGGAATTAGCACATCATCACCTGCTGCTGGTACAAAAGTAGGATTCCAGTTCCCCGGATTGTTCCATTCATGGTCGAGTGCACCGGTCCAGGTATAATCTGCGACAGGAGTGTAATCCTGCGAGGTTTGATTTACTGTCAGGTTGGAGTAATTTCTGCTGGCCGGATCGAACGTAATGCCTGTTTTTGTTGGAGTTATCGTACCCGACCAATTGTAATTGACGTTAAAGGAATAATTACCACTTTCATCCGCTTTAAAAGTTTTTGCAGTACCATCGGTGTAATTCAATGTAGCACCAGCAACACCTACATTGCCCGAAATAGTAGGTATAAAGATTTCAATATCATCAATATACCAATTATCGAATTGGTACAAATTTCCGGTAACGGTAAAAGCAAAGTAAATGTAGCTGTCTGCTGGATTTACCGTAATCTCCAACTCTTTGGTTTCTGTTAAATCACCGCCACCACTTGCATAAGTCCACACATCAGTCCAATTAGTCCTGCCGTTGCTCTGTTGTACTTTTATGGTACAGCCAGAATGATAATCATCAAAGTAATGTTTAAATCGCAAAATGACATTTGTGTAACCACTTGTAAAAAAGGCGGACGACATAAATCGTGAAGAGCCAATAGTTTCTTCAAATTCACACCACAATTCACACGCTTCACCTCCGGCTTTTTTATTATTATTTATTTTCCAACGTGTTGTAGTATTGTCATTAAATTCAGACCATCCGGCTGGTATTTGACAAGCGGAAAAATCTTGGGTAAAAGGCAATGTGAGGGGTGTGGAAACTGCAGCGATATCGCTGGATTGAGTTCCACACTCGTTTGTTGCTTCGCAGGTGTAATTTCCGACATCAGAAGTTTGAAAGGAAGGTATATTATACGTGTTATTGGCTGCACCACTGATACTTACGTTATCTTTTTTCCACTGATAAATAAAGGTGTCGAAACTTGTGGCTACCGCAGTTAATGTGATGGACTGTCCGATAGATGCAGCAACACTTGACGGTTGTGTGGTAAAAGTGGGTTTTGGGCAAATTACGGTTAATGTTGCTGAATTTGAAGTTTGACTACCGAAAGAATTGAAAACCTCACAAGTGTAATTCCCTGCATTACTGTATTGCAAGTTGTTAATGGAGTATGAATTTCCGATTGCACAATCTATATTAACTCCCTCTTTTTTCCATTGATATGTTATTGGTTGTGTACCAGTTGCACCAACTGTGAATGTTACATTACCGCGAACATCTTTTGTTTGAGTTAGTGGGTGTTCATAAATGTAAATAGGGTCACTGGAAAAATCTTTGCCTGAAACCCAGTTTCCGCTTGTGCCACTTAGAGCATAGTTATAAAGTGTGCCGTTATTATTGTTGGCGGTCAAATCGTACAAAATATTCTCTGTTGAGTTGCTTCCATTAGCAATTCCTTGATTGAATGAATAATATGCAACCAAACCGGTTTCGTTCCCAACAAGTTCAGTGTTTTTGTTATCGGCAATTTGCTGGGCAGTACGTGCCGTGTTCCAAAACCGTATTTCATCAACTTTTATAGGCGAAGTGCCACCAATATATATTCCGTCGGCTAAATTTGTGGGGGCTTCGGTTACTGTTTCGGTTTGCACTATACCACCATTAATATATATTTTGAACGTATTTGCCACATCGTCAAACACTCCGGCAAAATGATTCCATCTGCCGTAAGTTATTGAATTTACGGGTGTTGTAAAACTAACGCCATTTACAGTTGCACGTAAATTCTTGTCATCTTTACTGGCTGATACTAAATTAAATGTGGTACTATATCCTAAATATTTTCCCATAATATTTTCCCAACCACCATGGTCGCTTGGCAGGTAAAACCAACACTCTGCTGTAAAATTCGATGTACTTGTCAATGAGGCAGATGACGGCACGAAAATTTTTGTTGTACCGCCATTCTGAGGCACCGCAATGGCATTATTGGCATGTGTATTTACGGTAATCACTGCCGGGTTGCTGGGTTGCTGGTAGTTTTGGTTCGAAACCACACATGAATAATTTCCTGCTTGATATTTTTTTATCTTATTAATTGTTAGTATATTAGAAGTCGCACCGGAAAGATTGTTTCCTTTGAATTTCCATTGATACGCCAGGTAATTTCCATTGGCTTCGCAAGTGAGCGAAAGCGTTCCCCACTCGTCAACGGCTTGTGTTTGCGGGTGTGTGGTGATATTTATGGGCGAATATCCCGCGCCACTTTCTACCCAATTCGATGCACAATTGTTTAAATCGAAACTGCTTACGGTCCCATTGTTTGCGTTTGAACTTCGGTCGGGCAGGGTTGTTTTTGTGGAATTATTGCTGCAAGCCACACCTTTGTCGAAATCATAAAAAGCAACCAAACCATCTACAGCACCTTGAAAAAGGGTAAATTGGTCGTTTTGTATTTCACTTTGTGTGCGCTCGGTATTCCAAACGGCAAAATTATCTATTTCGCCTTGAAAAGGATACATATTATCGCTACGCTTTCCGATATAGAAATTCGTACCCGATGTGATAATTGAAGTTGCCAAATCGCCGGTAACCGTTACAGTTTTCTCAATGCCATTTACGTAAACTTTGACGTTAGAAGTTGCAGGATTATACACGCAGGCAATATGCTGCCATTGGTTGGGGGTCAGCACATTAGCGGCATCAATAAACACGTGGGGGGTGGGAATAAAACGGATTCCATTGACTCCGCTAACACCACCGGTGTGAATTTCAAATTGTGCGATGTCTTTACCGCAAACAAAATCAATGTCGTCACCGGTTCCTTTCCATTTCAACCAACATTCGATGGTAACTTTGTTCATCAGAAAAATGCTTGAATTTGAAACACTTACAAAATCATTTGCACCATCAAAATCGAGTGCATGATTGATTTTATTTACATTAATAGTTGCGCTTTTGCTGAGCATACTACCACAAAGGTTACTTACAAGGCATGTGTAATCGCCTGCATCAGCTAGTTTTAATTCCGAAAAAACCAAGGAAGATTGTATTTCTCCCAAAATATCTGCGCCATTTTTTTTCCATTGATACGAAAGCGTAGTGGGCGAATTTGCCGTGACCGACAATGTATAAGGCAAATCGGCATTTAGTGTTGTGCCTTGCGGTTGCGTAATTATTGCCGGTGTTGCACAAGTGCCGGTTACCCAGTTCGATGCGCAGGTATTTAACGCAAAGTTGTTTAAAACTCCTTGTGGATTAGAAAGTTGCGTAACATCGAGCAAGGTGGTTACGCCGCTGTTATCCGCGCAAGCAGTACCGTTGTCGAAATCGAAATAGGCTCTTAAATCGGAGGTTATATTGCTGATAACCTGAAACATATTGCTCTGTATTTCGCTTTGTGTGCGTATGGTTTTCCAAATTCTAAATTCGTCGAGTTCGCCTTTAAAATAGTTGACATCCCAGTCAGCTCCAATGCGATAGGAATTATATCCGATAGAAAATTCTGAGTCGGGCATCCCTTTGTAAATAGTTTGTACTTCGGTGCCGTTCACAAAAACTTTGGCAACCTTACTTGTCTCATACTCAATAGCAATATGAACCCATTGATTGATTGGAATACTATTGGGCAAAGTGGCAATTGATAATTCATACACATAGTTATTAAGTATTAATTTTAACGAATTATCGTTGGGATTCAATTTTAGATCGAATAAACCGCCACGCGTCGAAACCACTGTATTTAGATTCGTACCAACTGGTTGCCAATTCATCCAAAACTCAATGGTAATGATATTGTTCATATTAAGCGCGTTAGTGTTAGCAAAATGCACATAATCGTCCACACCATCGAAATTGAGTGCATTGCCCGAAAACAGGTTTCGGGTGTGAAATGCAATCGGTTGACCGTAATTTGTACCCTGCGAATTACTTGCATAAGCACGGGCAACATAATTGGTAGAAGATGTTAACCCAGACTGAGTGCCTGAAAATGTGCCTGTTCCCGAGCCGGAAACCATTTTTGTGTCTGCAATGGTCGGATTTCCAGCGGTATTGAAACAAACACCACGAGCTGTAACATCGGATAAGCCCGTTATTGCAACGTTTCCGCCCAAAGTTGCAGAATTTAAAGTGATATTTGTAACCGAGTTGGTGCTTACCACCGGAAAACCAAACGCCCCCGATACCACGTAATTTGAGGTGCAACTTCCATCTCTCATCCCGAAATAATCGGCGCAAGCTGTGTTTCCATGTCCGCTGCGGTCAATGATAGATTGGCAACCGGAGACTACACGATTGTTTCCGCAAGCCGTGCCATCGTTAAAATTATAATATACAACCAAACCGTCTTCGCTGCCAGCAAGTGGCATATTCATAGTTGATTGTATTTGGCTTTGAGTACGTACCACATTCCAGATGCGAAACTCATCTAATTTTCCCAAAAAGCAATATGATACAG
This sequence comes from Mariniphaga sp., assembly GCA_037128295.1. Lineage (GTDB taxonomy): Bacteria > Bacteroidota > Bacteroidia > Bacteroidales > Prolixibacteraceae > JAAFHB01. The sequence goes on along the minus strand of JBAXWR010000067.1, from coordinate 19,013 downwards.
GCAAATCTGTGCGACTGCCAATAACAAATTCGTGCGAATTATCAATTGGTGTACTTAAACTGTTAGAACCACTGATAGTTACCTCAACTTCAACACCATTGACAAATATTTTTGCCAAAGTATTGGATGGGTCGTAAACGCAAGCCACATGAATCCACGTATTGCTTGGTATTGTGTTGGTTGCAGCGTCAACATAAACACCCGGTGCGGGAATAAACCGCAAACCGTTGCTGTTTGGGCCACCGGTATGGATTTCCATACATTCTATGCCTTTCGAGAAAATAAAATCAACCTGAGTGCCGCTTCGTTCCCAGAACATCCAAAACTCTATGGTTGATCGTTCTAAGTAAGGTGCTGTGCCACAAGTAGAATTGACATGGTTGTTAATTCCGTCGAAATACAAAGCGTTTTCAGGTGAAGTTCTATAAGTGGTAAACGAAATTTCAGAACCATAACTTGTTCCAGATGAATTGATTGCATAAGACCTGGCGTAGTAAGTGGTTGTGGCAGTTAAATTAGTTAAAGCTGAAGTAAAGGTACCCAATCCACTGTCTGCTGAAGTTTTGGAGTCTGATGTCGTCGGATTGCGGTTTGTACTGTAACATATGCCACGTTCCGAAACGGTTGCAAGTCCCTGATTGGTAACTTCGCCGCTTATATTTACCGTCTTGTCGGCAATGTTGCTTGCTGTGCCGGTGGTAACTGTTGGGAAGCCCCAATCGGCTGATAAAAAGTTCGATGTGCAATCCAACAGCGTAAAACCTGTGAGTGTTCCGTGATATATATTGGCTGTGAGGTCGGTAAGTGAAGTTATACTTTTGTTATCCGCACAACTAATACCTTGATTCATTGGATAATAAGCCAATAAATTATCTTCTGTGCCTACAAGTTGTTGATAGATAGTTGATTGGATTTGGTTTTGAGGTCGGGCAACATTCCAGACACGAATTTCGTCAATAGCTCCTTTAAAATAAAAATGAGTCAATGTTCCCGAAGTGTAATCGCCAATTACTAAAGGTGCAGCTAAAGAGGTAATTTGAAATGAGCCGGTTGTAGCCTGTTCAACACCATTGATAAAAAGTTTTGCGGACGTTGAACTTGAAACGACCAGTGCAACATGTTGCCACTTGCCCATTTCAATCGTGTTGTCGGCGGTTTGTAAAACACTGCAGGCATCTGATTCTATCACCAGGGCATGGTTTTCAGTGTTATAACTGTTAACATGAAAAGCAAAACCACCGGTTCCACACCCCGAAAATTTCGTACTAACAATGGTATTAATGCTGTAATTCGATTCAGGCTTAATCCAACATTCAACCGTAAAAGCTGTTGCACCGTTCAAAATACTGCCGCAGTTTACCATATTTGATGTGGCAGGACGAAAATCAAGGCAGTTGTTCTGGGCAAAGAGTTCGCTTTTAATAGCAAACAACAACACAAAAAAGAGCATTGTTTTAAGTTTCATAAAAGTAGATTTATAATGATAAGTGAAAGTATTTATAAATTCTTATTACCGGCAAAACTGTAATTACGAATAAGTAAAAGGTGTGATGAATGTGTAAATCGGTTAATCTAACTAATTAATAATGTGACTACAAACTTTTTTAAAAATTATTTTAAAAATTTCCTCAAAATCGATAAGATATTTAAAAGGTAACTTCCACCAGTTTATATTTTGTTACTTTTTATGTATTATTGTAAGAAGGATAAAAAGATTTACAGACAGCCTTATGAGCGATGAATTATTTGATAAATTATTGATATTCACGTGCTTTGTGACAGCCCTATATTTTTCTGGCACGATTTCTTTGCTTACCGATAAAAACTTTAGGGTTAGGACATTATTGGCTTCATTCCATCTTATTATGGCTTTATACTGCTTCAGCATGTTCGTAACTATTTTGCCAAAGAGCCTTTTGGGAATATACTCCATATATATTTGTGGCATAGTAATACTAAGTCCTTTTGCACTTTTCTTTCTTTATGTTCAAGAACTGACCGGTAAAAAAATCAGGATTGGGCAAATCGCATTACATTTTATTCCTGCACTAATATTCAATACCTTAATTTCTATTATCTATTATAGTTTTTCGATGGAACAGAAAACAATAATATGTTATGCCTCAGATTGGAATGATTATTTATCAGATCCGATTCTGGGTATTTTTTGTAAAACAACATTTGCCATGGATTTATATTTTAAATTTCAAGCTGTTGTTTATGTAATTCTCACAATCATCATTGTTCAAAGGCACAAAAAGATAATACTGAATGATTTTTCATCCATTGAGAAGATTAGCTTGAAATGGGTTTCGTGGGCATGTGCCGGATTCTTAATTTTATGTTTATGTGTAGTTACAGTGTCAGTGCAACAGTTTTTGCCCTTAACACAAAGGATTGCTTTTTTTTCAATTCTACTGATTATACTGATTGTTATAGGTTTAGGAGGTTTACTGCAAAAGGATATTTACACTCCCCATAATGCACTTGTGACTGTTTTGAGAGAAATACCTGAAACCGGTGGTGAAAATACTTTGCAAACCGAAGTAAAAGAGGACATAAAACAAAGGTTACGGGAAAAACTTATTGAATATTTTGAAACGCAAAAACCATGGATACGACCGGATTTATCGCTTGAGGATGTGTGTATTTATCTTCAAACCAATAGAAGTTATATTTCAAGGATTATCAACGATGATTTTGAGTTAAACTTCTACCATTTTGTAAACAGATACCGAATTGAAGAAGCTAAACGGTTATTTGCCCTACCTGAAAAAGACCACTTTTCCATTAAAGGAATTGCTGAATGTTCAGGTTTCAAATCCATTTCTACTTTTAATACTGCATTTAAAAAATTTGAAGGCACTACACCAAGCAGCTATAAGAATATGAAATGATGACACTTGTGTGAAGAAAGAACCTGCCTACACTGGCAACTTTAATCGCAACCGCTTCTTCATAGCCACCTATAGTGTCTCTTTTCACCTCATATCCCAAGGTCTCACCCATTCTCCGTTCTCCTTTTTCCGTTCTTCCGTCTCCAAACTCCACGCTCCATGCTCAACGCCCCAAGCTCCATGCCCCAAGCTCAGTACCATCTCTCCAAACCTGCCCCCCTGAAATAGTGCAGGAGGATTTGCTTGTACGAGTAACCTTTGTCACCCATTACGGCTGCACCTATCTGGCACAATCCAACGCCATGGCCCCATCCGGCTCCCCGAAGGATGAACTTCACTTTACCCTCTTCCTCCTGCTTTTCAACGACAAATGCAGAACTGTAAAGATGTGACTTGGACAACCATTTTCTGATTTCCAGCTCCTTGCCAACGATCATTGTTTTGAGGGTACCTACGATTTTAAGTTTGGTCAACCGTCCGGAGGTTCCTCGTGAGATCGGGATCAGGTCGGTGATTGTACCAAAATCGATCCCTGAGCGGAAATTGATGAGATGGCTTAGTTCATCCTGTGAATAGACAACCTTCCATCGGAAAAAATCGTTTGTTTCCTGATCATAGTCGTTCAGGACTTGTTTCAGGACTTTTTTGTCTGATGAATTGCAAAAAGCTGGTGGGTTGCCCAGAATCCATTCCGTAGCAGCACCTTCGTTTTCAAGGCTTAGGGCGAAACCCACAGGATGAATATCGCTATCGACAAGCTTTTGCAGATAGGGATGGTTAACGGGTTCCCATGCATTTTCGAATATCTCGGTAACTCCGCCGCAGCATTTTGAAAAACGGGCATCACAGATCGATCCTTCATAGGCAAGTATTTCGCCCCATGTTTCCTTAATGGCTTTTTCAACCAATGGCGTGGTACTACGCGTAATCCCCTGATATCTTTGACAATGATCATCTGCACAAACATCAAAAAGAATATGTTCTTCGCGGTCGTACCATTTTACCAATTCTTCATCGGTACGAAAAGTTGTCTGATATTTCTGCTGATTTGATTGTAGGTTTTTGTTTTTCTGAACCTGGGCGAGTAACCAACTTCTTGAGATCACTGCATGGGCCTTCAACAATTCCATAGAAGAGGTGGCGCTCATCTCCGATGAGATCACACTGATCAGGTAATCTTCAATACTTAAGGCATTGATGGCATAAAGGATATTCCCATCTGAAATGATATTCAATGAACCTTTGAAAATCTGGTTTTCTTTTCGTTCCCAATGAAAATTGATACCGATGGTCACATCATGAAGTTCAAATTTATCCTTTTCAGGATCTAAAGGGTTCAACAATAATTCGTTCATTTCAATAATACCTTCACCGGCCCAGTTGAGGCAAATGCCCGTCTCTGATTTAACTGCTTTGCATTTACCTGTAACAATTGTATTTGTGTTTTCTAATTTAAAGTTGCCATCGAGGGAAAAGAATATTTCCTGCCCTTCCATGATCCCCACTTTTATCAATGGTGTATCCATTTGTTATACAGTTATTTATTAGAATTAAAATAGGTAGATCATCTTCTTGATGGTGTGGGCGTTCAGGCAAACCTGATCAAAGATACTTTTTACATCCGATTCTTTAATCTTGTTAAAATCCTCTTCGCGCGGTGTAATCAGTACTCCACCCATGTCAACCGAAGCCGGGCTAAGGAGTATTTGTTTCTCTCCGGTTTCAAAATACTCTTTTGGACGGTGCAAAATCCTGGGAAAGATGTGCATGAGCCATTCTTGTTGCGAATAGGTAGTCAGTATATTGAGCATAGGTTCTTCCTCTTCGGGTTGCAAGACCTGCAATTGTTTGTAAAACTGTGTGAAACAACTGATCAGGGACCATTTGGACTTACTTTTCAACGTCAGTATTCCTCTTTGATAATCAGGCCAATGCGAAATGGTCACACCGCCAATATTCCGAATATTCTGACAACATTTTTCGCTCAGGTAATCTTTTTCGATAGGTAAAAACCCTTTGATCCCTGCTTGAAAATGCATGTGGTCGGGAGCCGAAGCCCCACATTTCGGGCCATTATAAAAAATTGTGAATTCGTGCAGCCGTGCAGCAAGGTCAAGCATGTTCCCAACATTACCAGAAATCCGCTGCGCAGTATGTTTTAAACCAGGTATGGTCAGATGTTCAGGGAATATTGGAAACGGATTGACCAAAATAATGAACTGATTATCAACGGTTATTCCTTTTTGCTGGACAGGAAGGTTTTTCCTGCACAAAAAACAAGGACGTGCCTCAATGGACTGAGCGTCGACTTTTGCGGCAGATGAGACAATTCTTTCAGGATTAAACTGAATGTCAATATGATAACATCCAAAATCAAATGATTTTGTTTTCACTTTTTTAAGTCCCTCATAATTCTTCCGGGCCAGTTCCCAATGGTCGATCTGGTCATGAATTAATTGTCGTGCTTTATTGGATAAGGCCATCTTAACGCTGTTTTATTTTTTCAAGGTTCCTAATTTGCCTTTTGCTCATCTCCTGCTTAATGATCGATTCAGGATGTTCACTTGTATATTCTTTGCCATAAACCAATAAGGCGTTTTTGGATTCAGGCGTGTAAAAGACCAAGGGAACATAAGCCCAATATACGATTTTTTTCGTTCCATCATTACCATTTGTGGATACCTTTTGTTCATCGTTGTAATAAACTGAAAATCTGATATGTGGGCCAATTTCGTATTTATCGCCACCAGCAAATCCTATGGGTTCACCGGCCTCAACCCTTTGACCCAGCTTTACCAAAGTCCCACTAAGCACCTGATACCGGCCAAAAGAACAATCATCGTGAACTATTTCAATGTAATTTTCCTGGCTTGAATAGGCATAACCAGAAAGTTGCAATTTGGCTTCATCCCTTTTCTCAACAACGATGCCCCTCCTTGCCGCATAAACAGTATCCCCATAATCCATTTTAAACCCAATAGCATACCAATCCTTTGGTTCGCGATCCTGTGTATTGACTTTTAAATATCCCATAGGAAGGGCTTTTGTTTTTTTGCCTTCACCCAAAGGCAATAAATAGGTAAAATTGAGATTTATACCTGGATTTATACAACCTTTGTAATAGGAGTATGAATATTTAATGGATGTATGATTCTCTGGTTTTTGCGGACTAAATGAGGCTAAACTTGTCCTTCCAGGCCTTACCTCCACCCTGTATTGAGAACCAACATTCGATTTTAGATTGAAAATTTGTGTAAATAAAACTTCAACGGTATAATTACAAAAATCGGTGTTGTTGCAATAGAAATTGTAGTTTTCCTGATCATCCAAATCATACAAAACTTCAATGGGTTCCTGGGAAAAACATATAGAATAAGAAAGCAAAAAGAAAATAAAAGTTATTAAATACCGTTTCATCAGACCATATTTATCAGTGAATAAATATTTTCTCTAAAAAACTTCGTTTATCCAATATTTTACTAAAAAGAATGTCATTACCATACTTCTTCGGTTACCATAATCAACGGGGTCATCATTAATCCAAATTTACCCTTTGTCTTGCCCAAAATTCGAGCGTCCGGATTTTGTCCTTGTAAAAATTGTGGGCATTCATTTTAACGATATCGAGCGATGAGTCGGAGTTTTCGTCCCAACGGCGACAGAGGTACAACGGGTTATAAATCCTTCCGATCTGATAATGGCGGCTGATGGCCAATCCCAAAGCATAATCTTCACCATAACTTACATTGGGAACCTGTATTTCGCGCAAAACAGGCGTATAAAATGCACGTGGTGCTCCCAGACCATTGATTCTTAAAGCATTGTTCCTGCCATTATCGGGAGTCCACTCTTTGTGGTCGATCAAGCCTGGTGGGATCTCTTCCAACTTGAAATTAACCATGCGATAGGAACCAACCACCATTGCACAGTTCTGTTCATAAAAAGAATCCACAACCTGCTGAACCACAGTATTGTCAATGTACAGGTCGTCACTATCGAGCTGAATGGCAAATTTTCCGCATTTTGGGTGGTTAACCGCTTCGTTCCAACACCCCCCGATTCCAAGGTCTTTCCGGTCGGGAACGACGTGGACAATGCGGCTATCGGGATCAGGATACGATTGAATCAACTCCGTGGTTCCATCTGTTGAGTAATTGTCAACGATGATCAGGTTAAATTTAAAACCAACTTCCTGACTCAATACCGATTTGATGGCATCACCTATGGTTTTAGCGCGGTTGCGGACAGGGATAATCACGGAAGCTTCATATTCAAACTGACCTTCCGAAAAGGAAATCTCTTTGAATTTTGGGGTGAGCCATGCACCAACAACTTTTAAATGGGAAGTACATGCCTTTTCCATTTCGATCTGTTTAAATCGGTTACGAGGATCGACATAATCGAACATTTTCTCTCCCGACTTGCGCGTATCCAATTCCATCTCGGTATAAAGCAATTCTGGCAAATGGACCAGTTTATAGTTTTGTGAAACTTTCAACCTTAGGTCATATAAACCCGCCAACTCATATTCTTCGTCCATTCGGGCCACAGCTTCAACGAAAGCTTCGGTACGATAGAGCAGCAACGAGCCAAAATCAAAATCGTCGCGCAAACTGCCATCCTGATATTCGATAACCGGATGAGGTTTCAGTACACCTTCTTTTTGTTCAAAGTAGTCGGAATAAACCAATCCTGCACTGCTGCTTTCGGAAACCTGCATCAACCGCTTTAATGCATTCTGTCCCAAACCTAAAGGAAGAGATTTTGTATAAAGCAATGTAAATGGGGTAGTTGTATTTTTTGCAAATTCCCTGATGGTTTTCGTGGAACTGAAACCACTTGAGTTGATCAGACCTATCATTTCATCGTCGGGAACATTGTCTGTTTCACCCACAAGGATGATCTTTCCAACAACTCCTGAACTCTGCAAATTTTTAAGGGTTGTATCAATTTCCAATCCCTTCTGGACAGGTAAAAAGCATGTAATCAGATTCTTCATATCATTCATTGTTAAGATTATTTGAGTTCAAAAAAATTCAATATTTGTTGCATCAGGAGATTCTTACCAATAACTGAAGTTACAGTCTCAAAGGGCATCCCAATTGCAACAACCTTGTAATCACCATTATAAATAACTCCTGCACTTACATTATTTTCGCCGTAACGGAAAGCGGTTAATGCATTTTTCCCGTCAGGCTCGATCCCATCAGGAGCTTCTTCACTGTAAATGGCAGGATCGTATCCGGTATTAAAATTCCAGTTTCCTTTAAGCCATTTGGAGGCGTAATCGGTGGCGTAGAATTTTCCTCCTTTTACAGCATGACTTGTACGCCAGGTGAAATGGAGCTTATCCTTTACAAATCCGGCAGTAATTGTATCATTGATCTCCCCAAATTCGGATCCGATATACGAACCTGAAAGAAGCAGGTTACCCTTGTTCCTGATGATCGATTCCAGTTTTGTCTTAAATTCAGGGGTATATATTCTGAAATCCTGGATGGTGCAATCTTTTAAACCTGGGGTGGAACGTTCCTCTCCCAGAATCAGGTCTGTAGCAAAATAACCGGAAACATTAAAACCTGGTTTGCAAAAAACTTCGTCACTTGTTGAAACAAACGAGTAACCTGATGCCATGATAGCCTTTCCATGGATCAGCGGATAGTCAAAAGTATTACCCGGAATGACTTTCCCCTCCATATCGCCATAACTGGCACCCCAGCCAGGACTGTCATCGTCGAGCCATTTCGATTTGCGGTCAAAATCGTACTGATATCCAACGAAACTGATGTCCTGCCTATCGGCTACACCCTGATCCTTCCACCAGGCAACTCCGGCTGTCGTACCATTGTCGAAAATTGATGGACCACAAATCCGATCAAAACCATTGACGACCAAAACATTGCCTTTACTGTTGCTTTTAATTCCCACTGCAAGGATTTCAGACGAAAAACTCTCCCCACCATCATTCACTGCGGAAACTTTAAAACTATAAATCCGGTCAGCCTGATCCAATTTCAGCACAAGAACTGTATCCGAAACAATCGTTCCATTGTCGAACCCATTGTCGTCCAACCGCTGATAAACCTTGTATTTTAAGGGTTTGGATGATTGTTCCAGGGGGTCATTGACAGCCTGCCAGCTTAAGCTTACAGAACGCTCACCCATTCTCTCAATTGAAAAATGATCGACAGGCAAGGGTTGAACAACGTAAGGACGGTTATTCTGATAGGCCAGAAATTTCAACATCCCCTTGTAAATGGAGCGGCTGACATCAAACCGGAACCTTGGATCCAACCCAAATTTAATGTCGGCAATGTTCTGGTGCGAAAATAACTCCAATAACATGGCCGGTACGTTGGGGCGATAAGCTTCTGAGTATTGCTTGTCCCACAATCCACGCCTTGTCCAATTGGGATTGTACCGAAGCCGGATTTCGTCAACAATTTGTGTTTGAATCAGATCGGATAAATCACGGCTCGACATTCTTGATTTCATATTGGGGAACACACCTTTATCGGCCGTTGAGCTATAAATCCCCAATGTACCTATTATTGAATCGTTGGGAGTAATACCAGCATCGGTATGAAAAGCAAAGGAGAGATCGATGGGAATTTTTAATCCGGTAATTTTAGGATTGTTTACAGGGCCGGAAGGTTTTCCAATCAGGTAATTTACCCAAAGTCCCCTTGATTGGTAATCATCGTTATAATCGTTTTTATCTTTGTTTGGGTTATAAACGGTCGAATCGGGAAAACCTGCCCCTTGGAGGTAATATCTCGACCCCTCAAGATAACTTGCCTTTCCACTTAGCTTATAATCAAATAGTTGTGGGATATTAACAATGACCTGATTATCAACAGTTAACTGACTTGACTTTTTGTTTTGCACCATTTCTCCGGATGGACGACGAGCCACATGACCCATTCCTCCTCCAAATTTTACGGCGTCCAAAGAGACCGTTCCTTGTTGACCTGTCGAACCACTAACGGTTATCATACCCATTTCAGGGTGCTTACCCGAATTAAAGTCGAAAGTCCCAAGGTAAATCCAGGTACCGCCACCAATCTTTTGATTGACAAGAAAATCTGTTTTTCCCCCGGCATGATAAACGGAATACTTCACATCACTTAAATTGGTTTCGTCGTTCTGGTAGGTAATATAAACGGCATACCGGCCTTTTTCGTTAAAAAATGGAATATACGAAGAGACTTGTTCGTCTGGATTCAGGTGACTAATTCTCAAAGCAGTTCCCAGCCGGAACGGATTTTCGGCTGAAAAGAGGGTGTCTTTTAAGATAAAACCATTGGGTATTTTCTCTACCTCTACTCCCCGGGTGATGATCATTTCTGAATTAGGTGACGAACGGTCATTGTCAACGACGATTTCATTGGGCTGCAAGTCGCGTTCGCGGGGCAAAAAAACAGAAGCCCCACTGTTTTCGAGCATGGGGACAATATATGGCAGCACGTAACTCATTGTATAGATGTCCTCAACAGTGCCAAACAGCCGTGCACGTTGCCATTCCCAACGGTCGAGTTTCGATTCGTAATACCATCCATGGCTGTTCCAGATCGCAATATTCTGATTGTAAAGTCCTGATAAAGGAGGTTCCTTACCGGCTTGCCAAACAATGGGTATCCTTCCGTTGGTTCCACCTGAAATCCTGCTGCTGTCGATGGCAATTGTTTTCCTGTACGGATTTGGAATAAGCTCTTTCAACAAATGATGATCGGCATAAAGATCGAAATTGTATTTCCTGAATTTACGTCCCAAAACATTTTTTACCAACTTTTCCATTAAAACAACTTCTTGTTCTCTGATAGGAACATAAGAAAGCGGGGATGAGAAAAAGACTTCCAACAGATTTTTCTCTGGATGAATTGAAAAAGAATCAACCCGGATACGCCCTACATGGTGCCATTCCGGAAGTGGATTTTTAAGCTTATCGAGTTGATATTTAGCTTTTTTACTCAGTTTTGTCTCTTTTGCCGACTGCGGAAAACCAATCAACGGGACAATCAATACAATCAAAAACAAAAAGCTTTTTTTTACCTTGGCCATTTTCATGATTAATAAGTTTATGATTCAGCCGGAAATTGCAATCCAAAATTAAAATAAATTTTGGAAAATTTGTACTTTTGTCATACAAGTTTAAAAAGCAAAGTTGAAAAATGATTTTAATTGCAGATAGCGGAGCAACCAAGACAGAATGGTGCCTGATAGACGGATCAGGAACAAATGAAAAAATGATCACCTCGGGTATCAATCCATTTTATCAGGACAGCGATAATATCGCTTCAATACTGCGAAGTGAAATTTCTGTATCTCAACAACTTGATGCAGTCTATTTTTATGGCACAGGATGTATCAATGAGGAAAAACAAAATGTCGTTAAAGCCGGACTGACGCAGGTACTTGATTCAGCGACCTATTTTTTTGGAAGTGATCTTTTGGGGGCGGCCTATTCTTTGTGCCAGAACCAGCCAGGGATTGCCTGTATATTGGGAACAGGCTCAAATTCATGTTATTACAATGGAACTGAAATTGTGTCAAATGTGTCGCCACTTGGTTTTATCCTGGGGGATGAAGGAAGTGGGGGCGTTTTGGGTAAAAAGTTGATCAGTGATGTCCTGAAAAAACAACTTTCGCAGCCAATAATTGATGATTTTTTTGCCACTTATCAAACGACTTATGCCGAGATTCTTGAAAACGTTTATAAAAAGCCGTTTCCTAACAGATATCTTGCAAATTACACGAAATTTCTTTCCAAAAACATTGAACATCTTGAAATTGAAAACATTGTATTAAATGGTTTCAGTGATTTCGTTAAACGGAATTTGTTGCAATACCCTAACATAGAAAAATTGTCCATTCATTTTACCGGCAGTATCGCTTTCCATTTTGAGGCTCAACTCCGGAAGGTAATTGAAGGGAAGCACCTTAAGTTAGGAAGAATTGAACGTGCCCCCATGGACGGACTGATACAATATCATCAAACTAAAAATACCAAATAATACAAAGAAGTTATGAGATCAACTGCTAAAAACAAGATCAGTGTTACCGAATCCCCATCGAATTTTGAGAACCTTGACAAAATGTCGGTCGAAGAGTTGCTCACCAATATCAACGAAGAGGATTCAAAAGTCCATATTGCTGTAAGACAAGCCCTTCCACAAATCAAGAATTTGGTAGAACAAATTGAGGTGAGAATGAAAAAGGGTGGGCGTGTGTTCTATCTTGGTGCAGGTACCAGTGGCCGGCTCGGGGTACTCGATGCTTCGGAGATACCACCTACTTTTGGGGTTCCTGAAAGTATGGTTATTGGGTTGATCGCCGGTGGTGATGTTGCTCTACGAAAAGCAGTAGAGGCAGCCGAAGACGATCCTGATAAGGCATGGGCTTCGTTACAAAGCTTCAATATCAATAAAAACGATTCAGTCATCGGAATAGCGGCATCAGGAACAACACCTTATGTAATTGGAGGGATCGTTCATGCCCGCGAAAACGGTATCCTTACAGGATGTATTACCTGTAACCCGGGAAGCAAGATTGCAGAAGTGACCGAATATCCGATCGAAGCGATTGTGGGTCCTGAATTTGTAACCGGTAGCACGCGACTGAAAGCCGGAACTGCCCAGAAAATGATACTGAACATGATTACCACAACAATCATGATCAAATTAGGGCGTGTAAAAGGGAACAAGATGGTGAATATGATGCTCTCCAATAAAAAACTGGTCGAGCGTGGTACACAGATGATTGTGGAAGAGCTTAATATTCATGCAGATGAAGCCAGAAGATTGCTATTGCTCCATGGCTCGGTTAAGAAGGCAATTGAGGCTTTCAATCAATAAAATATGAATTGCCACGGGTTGAAACCCGTGGCAATTCATATTTTATTCTATATTTAAGATCCTCTCTTTAGGATACTTAACCTTGTATTTTAGTTCAAAATCCTTTTTAGCCGATGATTCAAGGTTAAATGTCCATTTGACCTCACCCTTTTCTTTATTCAGCGCGGCACCCGAAATATTTTCCACGATCACTTCAATGTCTTCATTGGTAGAGACGGGTACCTGATCAAAAATAACCATCCTGATCGGAAGTTTCTTGTTGTTCCTGACACTAATCTGCCAGGCTCTCGATTCCTCTTTTTTGTTTCCAAGAAACTGTTTGGTAATCAAGTCTTTAATTTTGTCTCTTTTTACATTCACATTCCGGTCCCTTCCCAACGAAAGGCTTAGTGTATCGGTTACATACCTGACATCCAAAATTGATTTCCCAACATAGGTATTCTCAAAAAAGATATTGGCTTCCCCTTCAAGAAGATTCAACTTTTCCCAATCTCTGATGTTGGCCATTAAAAATGCATCCTTGTCAACTTTGGGAACGCAATAATATTCATAATCGACATCGAGGTTGTAATGGTCAATATCGACTGAAATGCTCTTGTTGTCGGAATTGATTGTATAAAGGGTTTTGATTTCAAATTCGACAGAAGTTTGATTTTCAACCTGTACCACAGGAACTGGCAAGCTTGTGGCACCTCTGATACTGATTCCTGAGACCTTTCCTTTGAGAGCTTTATCCACTGAACCCACTGAACCCGATTTGCGTTGCACGCCATATCCTACAACAACAACTTCATCCAAACTTAAAGTAGAAGGTTGAAGCGTTACATTGATGACTTCACTGTTGGCAGGTATGGTTTGGGACTCAAATCCAATAAAAGAGATTACCATTTCGCTGTTGCTGTTGGGGATAGCCAATGAATAGTTTCCACTTGCATCGGTAACAGTTCCCAATGAAGATCCACGAATGAGGATAGTTGCCCCCGGCAATGGCTCATTGGTCGAACCATCGAGTACACGGCCCGAGACCTGATTGCTTAAGTTACTGTATTTGGGTGGCCTGGAGTTGTAGTTGAGGTAGTAGGTTTGTAATTGGGGCGCAACACTTCCTGAATTTGGGTTGGCTGACGATAACCGCAGTTTTACATTCTTCCATTCCTCTTTTGTATTTTGGTGAATGTTTGCCTTATAGATCAATTCAATCGGTTCATCGATGCTTTTTGCCCTGATATCATAGGAGGGGTTCCACCCAACATTGTTCACAAAATAGGAAATTTCAAAGTCGCATTTGGTCTGGACTTTTGAATCGATTTTTACAATTACCTCACTAACAGGTATTTGCTTAATAGTGCCGATTTGTTTGATCTGGTTTTCGATTGCAACAATTTCGGCATTTAAATTTTCCAGTATTTTGAAAATCTCGATTTCCTTCATTTTCAGGGTTGTGGTCCTTTCCCGGTAGAAACTGCCGGTTTCTTTAAGGTTATTCAGGCTTACCTCCTGATTTTTGCCGCCAATGACCCTGTTTTCCTTGAGGAAAGACAATTCATCGCTGATTATTTCAAGGTTTGTGCGCTCAATTTTCTGCTTGTCGTCAAGGGTCATTTTGCGTTTCCAAAGCTCAACCAGCTCCCTGGATCGTGAAGTACTGTCCTGATAATTAAACTGCTGATTAACAGATAAAACCATCACATCACCATTTGCCTTTACCTGGACACTTTTTGCATCCATATAGGGTGAGCAACCTACAAATTTAAATACCGATTTACCCGCGCTCACTTCGAGTGTCTTTTTGCGGGTCACCTGGGCCCCATTGATAAATACGGTTGCCTCACTGACATTGGTTTCGACCACCAATTCCTTCTTTTCCTGTGCAAACATTTCAAGAAAAAGGAAAAAAAGGATCACACTAAACGATATTTTCATTTCAGATATTTATTTACAAGAAGTTGTATTGATTATAATGAAACCTTAAAAATGCCCCCAAATATCATCATAATTATCTTCCGGTTCACAATAATCTTTACAGAACTTAACAATTGATTTTTTGGCTTCCGGTCTCTTGAAAAACAAGATATGTTCATTGAGGGAATCCAATATTGATTTCAAATCTTTTCCATCTTTTGAAATCTTATTGACTGCATAATTTTCCGATAGCCGAACATATTCAATAATTGGATCAAATCTAGGATGATAGGCCATTTGTACCCTCTCATTCTGGAGCTCTATCACCTGCTGCTTAAGAGTCGAAATATAGATTTTCAATTTGTCTTCGGACAACTTTTCAAGGTGTTCCGATGTTTTGTGTACCCATTCCATTTCCAACTTCAGCAAGGTGGTCAGGTCCTTTTGGTCGTAGGCAACGGTCACTTTCTTCATCAGCTCTTCCTTTTCAAGCTTTTTTTCGTCATCGGTTTCGGTATCGGGGTGTAGTATCTTGGCCAACGTGATATATATGCTCCGGATGCTTTTGGTTTTCAACTCTTCTTCTGCCTTCTCCGCATCTTCCTTTTCCTGCTGCTTCTTCGTTTTCTTACGTGGACGTTGCTGTTGTTGGGTTTGACGTGCTTCTTCCATCTGCGCCCTGATTTTTTCCTCAAGGTCCTGAAAATTTTCAGGATCAGGTTCAAAACCGTCCAAATCGATGCCCAACCCAAAAAGGTCATTGATCAAAGTTGAGAACGCGTCCCGTGTTTCAGACATGCCCATCTCCACTTCGTCTTTCAAAGGAATATCAGCCCATTTGTCATATATCGCTTCCTGTTCGGGGGTCGGTTCCAATTCGGTAAAAGCATCATCGTACAATTGGACAATGGTCTCGCCAATATCAGACAATTGATTTTTTGTGAATTTATGGATCAATGTAGCTTTGTCGATGGTAATGGCAAGGTCCAACCTGGTTTGTGCGATGTTCTTCTCGAATGGCATTACCTTTTTACAATAAACCTGTAAAAGCCTTGACAACCTTTTCTCTTCCAGAACAATATCTTTCTCAAGAAATTCGATCCGTTTGGTCAGTGTATTGAACAACTGCTGGTTCTTCGACAAGACCTTTTGTCCGGTTGCCTTGATTTTTAAAACCTTATCTTTACTCTCTTCAATCTCCCCGAATAAAGTCTGCATAGGATCTTTTTATAGTTGTTCAAAAATATGTTAATCACTCAGGATGCAAAAGTAAACAAAGGCGGAAAAGAGGGAAAGTTTTTGAGAATAAAACTAAAACATTTCTTACTTTTGAAATTGAATTTTGCAGTTTTGAAACCCGCGATTTAAATGATCATTAATTTTTCTGATATGAACCATCAACCACTTTTTAGTGCAAAGACTCCAATTTTAAACGAAGGTAAACCTGAAGAAAAAAGGGTCGAAATACTTGAGTATTTTCATAAGACATATGACCTCGACGAACAGTTGTTCGAGGCATTTGCCGACCAGTCGGCGTTGTACAGAAAAGCCGATCCTTTGCGCCACCCCATGATCTTTTATTATGGACATACTGCAACTTTTTTTATCAATAAATTGATTGTCAGCAAAATCATTAACGAACGTATCAATCCGCGGTTTGAATCGATGTTAGCCATTGGTGTCGATGAGATGTCGTGGGACGATTTGAACACAAGTCATTACGACTGGCCAACAGTAGCCGAGGTAAAGGATTACCGGGATAAAGCCAGAGATATTATCGATCAGTTAATCAGGAAGATGCCAATTGCAATTCCGATTGGATGGGATAATCCTTATTGGATCATTATGATGGGGATAGAACATGAGCGTATCCATATCGAGACCTCTTCCGTTTTAATGCGACAGGTTCCATTGGAATATTTGCAACCCATTGGCTGCTGGAATATTTGTTCAGAAGCAGCACCTGCCCCTGAGAATTCGTTGGTCCCAGTACCCGGTCAACTTTTAAAGATTGGGAAACCTTCCAACGATCCGCTTTATGGTTGGGACAATGAATATGGCGTTCACGAAGCAGATGTGCAACCTTTTAAAGCCTCCAAATACCTTTGTTCCAACAACGAATTCCTTCAGTTTGTTGAAGTAGGTGGCTATGATCACCAAGCTTACTGGACAGACAAGGGATGGGACTGGAAAACCTATAAGGAGGCGCAACATCCTTTATTCTGGAGAAAAGAAGGCGACAAATGGAAATTGAGATTGGTTTTTAATGAGATAGAAATGCCATGGAACTGGCCCGTCGAAATTAACTACCTCGAAGCCAAGGCTTTTTGTAATTGGAAATCAGAACAGACAGGTTTACCCATACGTCTCCCATCAGAAGATGAGTGGTATGTTTTGTACAGGAATGCAAATATTCCCGATCTGCCTTATTGGGTGGATGCACCTGGGAACATCAATATGGAACATTTCCAAAGCCCATGCCCGGTTGACAGATTCCAATTTGGGGATTTCTACGACCTTGTCGGGAATGTTTGGCAATGGACCGAAACGCCGATCAGTGGTTTCGAAGGGTTTAAAATCCATCCGATCTATGATGATTTCTCGACCCCAACCTTCGATACAAAACACAACCTTATCAAAGGTGGGTCATGGATCTCTACAGGAAACGAGGCCATAGCCGATTCACGTTATGCATTCCGCCGCCATTTTTATCAGCATGCCGGTTTCCGTTATGTCGAATCGCCCAACGAAGTTGTGATTCCAAAAGATGTTTACGAAACAGATCCGGAGGTGATCCGCCATTGTGAGGCACAATACGGCTCCGATTTTCTGGGTATCAAGAACTATTACAAGCAAATAGCTGAACTCGCAATCCAATATTCGGGCAAAAACAGAAAAAATGCATTGGATCTCGGTTGCCGCACAGGTCGTACTACCTGGGAAATGGCCAAAGGGTTCGATCATGTAACCGGATTGGATTTCACCGCCAGGAACATCAGGGTGGCGGTACAGTTGCAGGAGAATGGGAGTTTCAATTATATCTTTCCTGAAGAAGGGGAACTATTGTCATACAATCAATTAAATATCAATAATTTAGAATTTGATCAACTGATAGACAAAGTTACCTTTCTCCAATCGGATGCCTCGAATATGAAAACCATTTTTGTGGGTTATGACCTTGTTTTGATCAACGATATACTCGATCAGATGTACGATCCGCGCCATTTTTTGAAGGGTGTCCACAAACGGATCAATTTTGGTGGTAGGTTGATCGTTGCCACTGGTTTTGACTGGAGCGAGGCATGTACTAAAAAGGAGAACTGGGTTGGTGGTCACCGTGAGGCCGGGGAACAGATATGGGGTGAGGACGACCTTGCATCGTTACTTGGCGAAACATTCATTAAAATAGGTGATTCCATTACATTGCCCCTTGTCAGGCGGATCAATAAACGCAAATTTAATTATCATAATATTGACGTTTCGGTGTGGCAGAAGAGAGGATGGTAGCAGGTCCCGGAGTTCAAAGATCCTTGCTGCTAAAACAAAGTAAATCATAACAATTTGATAGATTAACTTTTAATAAACATCGCATGTACAAGGTCAAATTTTATAAGGGCGAATACATGGATAGGCAATTGGCCGCAAATGCAGATGGTGCAGTAGCCTATATTGAGCATCATTTTAACAGCAGCGCATCAGCAACTTCAGGGTATTCAGTGGCAATTGTTGGTTCCAATGCGTCTCAAACAAGTCGCAACTGGGGGATTTGGTATGCATCGGCTATTTCCGAGGAATTCGCTACGCAGATGGGGGGTGAAAAAGGCATCGTCGTTGGCGGTTATGGTGGTCGCGGTGATAACAATATCAAATACACTGCGATGCCGGCTATTTTATTGGAGCCCCTTTTTGCAAGTAATCCCGATCAGGCAGAAATTATACGAAGTGAAAATGGTCGTGAAAGGCTGGCCAAAGTATTGGCCGATAGCATCAGACAATATTTCCCCAGGGGAGGGTTAATTGCGTTCAGTGTAGGACATAAATACAAAACATCTTCTCCCAACGATAGGGGTGCGGCCGTTGTTGGAGGTGGGTATGAAGCTGATTATGCCGAGTTGGTTTTGTTAAAGGTACAATCCCTTTTGACTGGGATCAAACCTTAGTAAATCTAAGGAGCAACAATCAAAATTGTGGATAGGACCACAAAGTTTCAAAAGTTGCATGAAGATCACAAACAACATTACAGCACGCTCACCCTCAAGACCTGTCATTGCGCGGAGTGCGGCACCATACAAAATATTAAACTACTCTCCTGCACGACAAAGCAATCCCACCCAAAGAAGCACGGTGTCATGAAAATTGT
>JBAXWR010000066.1:0-30915 GCA_037128295.1 Mariniphaga sp. | reverse complement strand
AACACCATATTTCGGGTAATGGTAAATACACAAAGTTATGCCAAAAGTTTTTTGAGAATCAATATGGTTTCAGAAAATGTCTTTTGACGACTTCATGTACTGATGCACTCGAAATGGCTGCAATTCTTTGTGATATTCAATCCGGAGATGAAGTAATTGTTCCAAGTTACACTTTTGTTTCCACAGCTCTTGCATTTGTACGCCAGGGTGCTAAAATCATTTTTGCAGACAGTATGCCTGATCACCCCAATATCGATGCTGATAAAATAGAATCATTGATCACTACCCGCACTAAAGTCATTGTTCCAGTACACTATGCAGGTGTAGCCTGCGATATGGACAAGATCATGGAATTGGCGGAAAAGTATAACCTTTTTGTAGTCGAAGACGCGGCCCAAGCCATTGATTCCTATTATATTTCACCAAGGACAGGTGAAAAGAAGGCCTTAGGTTCGATAGGGAATCTGGCAGCCTTTTCGTTTCATGAAACCAAAAACATCATTTCGGGGGAAGGGGGAATGCTGGCCATGAATGATGAACGCTTTTTAAATCGGGCAGAGATCATCTGGGAAAAAGGGACCAACCGTGCAGAATTTTTCAGGGGTGAGGTGAACAAATATGGCTGGGTAGATATCGGTAGCTCGTTTCTGCCATCTGAGGTGATCGCAGCCTTTCTTTGGGCACAGATCGAGTCGATTGCAGTTATTCAACAGCGCAGGAAGGAAATATGGAAATGGTACAACTCACATGTTGAAGGGTTATTTCCTGACTTTAGGTTTACAAAACCCTATATGCCAGATTATGCCACAAACAATGCCCACATGTATTATCTGGTTTTACAAGATATAGGCGAGCGTACCCGTTTTATCAATCACCTTAAAGAAAATGGGATTCATTCCGTCTTCCACTATTTAAGCCTTCATAAAAGCCCTTATTATCAATTAAAATATTCAGGGTACGAACTACCGCATTCGGATCGGTTTTCTGATTGTTTGGTGAGGTTGCCAATGTTTTATGAGTTGAATACAACGGAAGTATATAATATTATAAATAACAAATTCAATCAATAAACATGGATTTTCGTCCAGATTTTGTCCAGTTCTACATCTTATTGCTTGTCGGTTTTAGTCTATGCTATTTAGTAGGACACCTGTTTCTGTCCGCCTTCCTACAACCTAAAGAGGCAAATTACCGGATATTTCAGAAACTGACGATCGGCCAGGTTTTAATCATAACGATTTATGCCATCATTAAAACTGGTGGCAATACAACTTACTTGTTGGTTGTATTGATCGGTATTTTGTTTTTGTTCTATTGCAAATTCATGAAATGGGAATTAATAGATTTTAAACGAATTGCACCTCAAATAAAACAGTTTGAATATAAACCAATCTTTGCAATTGTCATTGGTTCAATAGTATTTTACATGATCCAATATTCAAAATTTGTGGACATTCATGGTAATTTGCACCATTTATGGACAGATCCATTATATTATGTCAGGGTAGGCAATATTTTAAATGCTACCGGAATAGAAACTACAGCAGGTTTCTTCCCATCATATGCAAGTATGTACAAACCAACCTTTGGCCACTATTTTGAATCCTGGAACAGTGCCTTCTTCTCCTGGCTTTTTAATATTTCCGGTGTGTATGCCATGATGTTGATTTATTTTCCAATCACTTTTTCTACTGTTTACATCGGTGCGGTTGCACTAACAAAAAAATATACTACCATCGAATCTGATTTTTTAATCTATATCTTGGCCTATATGATCATCGTAATCGCCCCAATTAGGGCGTTGGCAACTCCAGTAGCTAATTTTCTTGGTTTCGCAACTACGAATAAATACAACCTTATCTATAATACAGTTCAGAAATTTTCGATTATATACATCTTTTTTATTTGGTTTTTTATTGAATTCAAACGGAGTAAAAATCTCGGTTTTATTTTCCCACTATTGCTTATTGGGGTAATATACCCAGTTACTCTGCCAGGAATTTACGGATCTGTATTACTTTATTTAATCATTCTCTACCTTAAAAACAATTCAAAAACTGAGCATCTTATTGTATTTTTCTCTTCCATTCTTCTATTGCTTTCTTTCATTGCGTTTTACTATTTTAATCGTGAGATTGCAATTCAAAATAACGACAATATATCTTTAGTATCTGTTATAAAAAAGCATATTATCGATCCATCTTTTTATATTTATCAATTAACAGATCCTTTCAAGAAATTCTTGATGTTCTTAATTTCATTTGCCCCATATTTGATATTACTAATTCTGCTTAAGAAGCCAATAGTAAAGATTGTTAACATAAAGTCATATTTGCTGTTTCTATTGTTGATCATACCTTTATTGGGATATAATATAATCTATTACATTTGGGATGCAGATCAAATTTTTAGCAATGTTTTTACTCCAATAACCAACATTGTACTATTTATTGTTTTAGTTTTGATTGTACAGTTGAGAAAAACAAGTTTAATTGTTTATGTTTTTATTTTGTTCATGTTAAATATAGGTCAAACTTTAGCAGATAAGGATTTTAAAGAATCAACTTATATTATTTATGAAGATGAATATACGGATTTAATTAAGGATATTAAGTCCAGAAAAAATCCTAGTTTTGCAATAATTGCTGATAGCTCCTATCGTTTTTTTCAAAACCCATCATGGTCTTTACAAAGAATATCAAATCATGTTTTTGTAGAAAACATATCATGGAATATATCACCATTGTCAACAAATAAAAAGATTGTAATCAGTGATAATAATACATTTTACAGATTTGTTTACAATAATAACTTGTTAAATAATATTCCATTTGCCCAATTGAAGTTTTTAAGAGAAGCCAAAGTTGATTACTTGATCGCACATAAAAATACCAAAATAGATAATCCGATAATGGAGTTTGTTGATAAAACATATAACCTGCCAACCCAACAAATGACTGTTTATCGACTTAAATTGCAATAAAACGCATATACATGATTACATCAATTGAAATACTTATAAAAATGGTATCCTATTTTAATCTATGAAAACAGTCCTAACCGATATAAAGTTGATCAATCTTCCCAAAATTGAGGACCCTCGTGGTAACCTCTCTTTTATTGAAGAAGGAAAACTCATCCCATTTAAAATTGAACGAACCTATTGGATTTATGATGTTCCAGGTGGGCAGATACGTGGAGGTCACGCCTTTAAAATACAACAGGAATTGATCGTGGCACTCTCAGGTAGTTTTGATGTGGTAATTGACGATGGGTTAAACAATCAGACCTATTCCCTTAACCGGTCTTATTATGGATTGTATATTCCGGCAGGGCTTTGGCGGCAAATGGAAAACTTCTCTACCAACTCATTGGCAATGGTACTGAGTTCGACTATATTTTCTGAAGAAGATTATATCCGTGAATATGCTGACTTTCTAAAATACAAAGGTTTATGAAAAAGGCAACTGTTTATGATTGTCATGTATTGCCCCTTAATAAGATACATAATCCTGCCGGTAACATTACCATTGTTGAGGGGAGACAAAACATACCATTTAACATTCAACGCATTTATTATCTATATGATATCCCTGGTGGCGAAAGCCGTGGTGGCCATGCGCACAAAGAACTTTACCAATTAATTGTTGCTGCTAGTGGTAGTTTTGAAGTGATGCTTGATGATGGGATAAACAAAAAAATTGTAAGGTTAAATAGGCCAAATTACGGACTTTTAGTCGTACCAGGTATCTGGCGCGAATTATTCGAGTTTTCATCAGGCTCAATTTGTATGGTTTTGGCGTCTCACAAATATGATGAGAATGATTATTTAAGAGATTATGAATCATTTAAAGGATTAAAACAGCTATGATTTTTATTCACCCTCTTTCTGAGGTAAAATCCCAGAATATAGGAAATGATACCCGTATTTGGCAATTTTGCGTTGTATTGAAAGAATCCATAATTGGAGCAAACTGTAATATTTGTTCTCAATGTTTCATTGAAAATGATGTAAAAATCGGCAATAATGTAACGATAAAAAACGGCGTTTATCTATGGGATGGAATTACAATAGAGGATAATGTACAAATTGGACCAAATGTTACTTTTACCAATGATAAATATCCCCGTGCAAAGCAACATTTTGTTTTACAAAGAACATTGATCAAAAGGAATGCATCGATTGGAGCAGCTTCGATAATTTTGGGTGGTATAATTATAGGTGAGAATTCAATGATCGGTGCAGGAAGTGTTGTAACAAAAGATGTTCCTGATAATGAATTATGGGTAGGAAATCCTGCTAAGTTTGTACGCAAAATAATTATCTGATGATCAAATTTCTTGACCTTAAAGCCATTAACGATAGTTTCGAACCAGAACTTTCACAATCGATAAAACGGGTTCTCGATGCTGGTTGGTATTTATTGGGTAACGAAGTCAAATCCTTTGAACAGGAATATGCCAGTTATATTGGTACCAAACATTGTATCGGCGTTGCTAATGGGTTGGATGCATTACGGTTAATTCTTAGGGCATATATTGAATTGGGAGTTATGGAAGAGGGCGATGAAATTATTGTACCAGCCAATACCTATATTGCCTCGATCCTTGCCATAACGGATAACCGCTTAGTACCCATACTTGTCGAACCCGATATTAATAATTATAATCTTGATCCATTTTTAATTGAAGGAAAAATCACCAGCCGGACAAAAGGAATTTTATTGGTCCATCTTTACGGTCAAAATGCGATGTGCCCTGAAATTCAAAGACTGGTCGACAAATATAATTTAAAATTGATTGAAGACAACGCACAGGCGGCAGGGTGCTATGAGCCCACTAAATCCCCTGAAGGAGGTATTATTAGCCAACAACAACCAAAAAGAACCGGTTCAATAGGTAACGCAGCAGGCCATTCTTTTTACCCCGGCAAAAATCTGGGTTGTTTAGGTGATGGTGGTGCTGTAACGACCAACAATGACGAATTGGCCAACGTTATCCGTGCTTTAGCAAATTATGGTTCAAACAAAAAGTACATGAACGATTATCAGGGCCTCAATTCACGGTTGGACGAAATACAGGCAGCGATTTTGCGAACCAAATTGCCAAGATTAGATGCCGATAACCAACGCCGTAATGAAATCGCAAAATACTATTTAGAAAATATCAAAAAACCCGAAATAATATTACCGGTTTCAAAATTTTTTTTTGAACCTGCAAATCTTAAAATAAAAACTTCTTCCAATCCTCCCCCCTATGGGGGGAACGAGGGGGGCTTCTCTCATGTTTGGCATCTCTTTGTAATTCGTACGCCACATCGCGAAAAACTGCAACAACATC
The DNA here is from genome assembly GCA_037128295.1 of Mariniphaga sp. Taxonomy (GTDB): domain Bacteria; phylum Bacteroidota; class Bacteroidia; order Bacteroidales; family Prolixibacteraceae; genus JAAFHB01. The sequence continues at coordinate 25,575 of JBAXWR010000066.1, read as the reverse complement.
TAACCGACAATGGTGTTCAAACACTTATTCACTATCCTGTTCCGCCACACAAACAGTTGGCATATAAAAGTTGGAATAATATATCCTTTCCAATAACAGAACGAGTACATAAAGAGGTTTTAAGCCTACCAATTAGTTCGGCAATAACAGATAAAGAAGCTGAAAAAGTGGTTGAATCGATATGTAGTTTTAAATAACACAATTACTTTATATCATTAAATAACTCAACTTATTTGATAATAATTAACACTTATGTTATTATCCGTTAGATTAGTTGGCAAAAAAATATTTAATAAATGATTGCCCAGGCTAAATACATTCTTTTAAAAATAATTCCTGCTTCATTTAAAAAAAAAATAAAGGAAGTTATTTTTCTAATTAAACTAAAGCAGGTACAAAATAATCAGCAAAAAGCATTACTTCAGATAAGAGAAAAAGATAAAATAAAGATAGTTTTTTTTCTTATCCATAATTCGGTATGGAAATATGAAGGGGTATATAAATTGATGGAACAAGATCCTCGTTTTGATCCTATTGTAATTGTTTGCCCATACATATCATTTGGCGAAGAGAACATGCTAAATGAAATGAGGGCCTCATTTACGTCATTCAAAGCTAAAGGGTATAATGTAATTAAAAGTTTAAACGAAGAAACTGGTGAGTGGCTGGATGTAAAAAAGGATATTAAACCGGATATAGTATTTTTTACAAATCCACATAAACTAACTAAAGATGAGTATTATATTACAAATTTTTTAGATCGATTAACTTGCTATGTGCCATATTCGTTTCAAATTTCTCACTTATATCAAATGCAATTCAACCAAGATTTTCACAATTTATTGTTTAGAGGGTTTTATGAAACAAAAATTCATAAAAAAATCGCAAAAAAATACTCAAAAACAAGAGCTAGGAACATTAGAATAACAGGTTACCCTGGTTTAGATAATTTACTATTAAACAAAATTCAAAATCAAGATCCCTGGAAAAACACAAAGAATGTATTAAAAAAAATTATTTGGGCACCGCACCATACAATAGATGATAAATCCCTTTTATGTTACTCTAATTTCTTAAGTTATCATGATGATTTTATAGTATTATCAGAAAAATATCGGAATGAAATTCAAATCGCTTTCAAACCCCATCCGCTTTTAAAACCAAAACTTTACGAACATTCCGAATGGGGTAAAATAAAAACTGACTGCTATTACGAAAAATGGCAGAATTTAGAAAATGGCCAATTAGCATTAGAGGACTATATTGATTTATTTTTGACATCCGATGGTATGATTCATGACAGTGGTTCATTTTTGGTGGAATATTTAAGCACCAGTAAACCTGCCCTTTTCGTTATGAGAGATACCGATATTAGAGACAGGTTTAATGATTTTGGAAAATTAGCATTTGAAAACCATTATCATGCAAATAATTTTAATGATATTGAAGAATTTATTACAAATGTAGTTTTAGAAAATAATGATATTCTTTATAAGCAGAGAAAAATATTTATAAAAACACACCTTTCACAGAATACGGATAAAACAGCAAGTGAAAAAATATATATGAAAATTTGTAAACTTTCAATAAATAAGTCATAAATGTGCGGAATTAATGGTATATATTCTACTACAGATATAGTTAATATCGATAAAAGAATAAAAGCAATGAACGATTCGATAAGCCACAGAGGCCCTGATGCGAAAGGCTCGATTGTTCTGTCAAATAAAGTGTCTTTAGGCCATAGAAGGCTATCAATTATAGATTTAGATGAAAGATCAAACCAACCCATGTTTAGTATTGACAAGAAATATGTAATAGTTTTTAATGGAGAAATATTGAATTTTGCGGACATTAAATCAGAACTTGTTAATGAGTATACATTTAAAACAAAATCGGACACAGAAGTAATTTTGGCCTCATATATTATTAAAGGAATTGATTGGTTTCTAAAAAAAGCAAATGGTATGTATGCTTTTGCTTTGCATAACATTGAGACAGGAGAATTAATTTTAGCAAGAGACCGTTTTGGTATAAAGCCTCTATTTTATACTATTGTCAATGAAACATTAATTTTTTCTTCCGAAATAAAAGGTATTTTAAATTCTGGTTTAGTTGAAGTAAGTTTTAACTTTGCCGCTGTAGACGAATACTTAGGCAATCGATTTGTAAGAGAACCCTTTACCTTTTTTAATAATATATTTCAAGTAAAATCAGCGAGTTATTTACTTTTTTCAAACAAGATTGAATCAATAGAAAAAACCTACTGGATATTGCCTAAATTAAATTTTGATGAAAGTTATGATGAAATTTCCATTATCAATGAAACTGAGAAACAAATTTGTGAAGCAGTTAATCGTTGGCTTATTGCAGATGTAAAAGTTGGAGCTTATTTAAGTGGAGGAGTTGATTCAAGTTTGATGACTGCACTACTTACCAAATATATAAATAAACAAATTGACACATATACAATTGGTTTCTTGGATAAAGGATTTAATGAATTTGAGTTTGCGCAAGTTGTTGCCAAAAGATATTTCACTAATCATAGAGAATTTATCTTAGAACCCAGTAATTATTTTGATGAATTGGAGAGACTTATAGGTTATAAAGACGCTCCCTTGGGTGTGCCAAACGAGGTTCCATTAGCTACAATGTCTACCAATTTAAGTAATGACATTACAGTTGTGATTTCTGGTGAAGGTGCTGACGAGCTATTTGGTGGATATGGTAGGATTTTTCGTTCTGCCTTTGATTTTAAAAATCACAATAAAAATATAAAAAACGTATTTTATTATTATTTTATCTCACTTTATGAATATGTAAATCGTGACACAAGGGATAAATACTTAAAAAACGAACAAAACTATCGTAGCTATTTTGACAATGAGTTAATTACAGACTTTATACTGCATAAAAATGAAGAAAACATTTTCCGTTTTTTTCATACATATCACATTAAGGGTTTACTAAATAGATTAGACATGACAACAATGCAAACAAGTGTTGAAGCCAGACCTCCATTTCTAGACTACAAATTAATTGAATTTGTTTACCAACATGTACCCTATAGTCTCAAATTAAAATGGATACATTCTGATTCAGAAAGTAATGCAGAACATTTATACTCTCAAGAGTATAGTGAAAAATTAGATATACCAAAATATATATTGAAAGTTATTTCAGAAAAATACTTACCAAAAGAAATTATTTACAGAAAAAAAATGGGTTTCCCAGTACCTCTTACAACATGGTTTGTCAATCTCGAGAATATGGCAAAGAACCTTTTAAATAATACAGACTGGTTAAACGAAAATGTAGTTGATGAACTCTGTGCGGAATTGAAGGGTTCAGACAGGGCAGGGCAAATGTTATGGATGTTTATAAATATTGAGATTTTTAAAAGAAAGTACTTTAATAAAAACTGGACATGGTAAGAGTTTAAATTATAAAATATAGCATTTAACTATTAAAATAAGTATATAATATGAAAAAAATAATTGGCTATACAACTGGTGTATATGATTTATTTCATATTGGACATCTAAATTTACTGAAAAATGCAAAACAAATGTGCGATTTTCTTATTGTTGGCTGTACTACTGATGAACTCGTTTTAGAGAGAAAAAATAAAGAACCGATTATACCATTCAATGAAAGGGTTCAAATTCTTGAATCTATAAAGTATGTTGACTCAGTTGTTGCTCAAAACAATATGAATAAAATGGATGCTTGGCAAAGATATAGATTTGATATAATGTTTGTTGGAGATGACTGGAAAGGATCACCTCAATGGGAGAGTATTGAAAAAGGTTTTAAAGATATTGGAGTGAATATAATATACTTTCCTTATACAATAAATACCTCTTCAACAAAAATCAATAATGTACTTGACGCATTTAAGTAGTAATGTTGATAAAATCTGGAAAGACTATTGTTGTGCATAACACGATGACTGGGATTAGTAATCTGAAGGTTTGAAATTTAATTATTCTAGCAAAATACATTCTTTAAGAATTTCATTTCAACCTGATTGTGAAATCGTTGGTAGATGAGTTGCAAGGAAAAGATTCCCATCATTTGAATGTAATGCAACTTATTCATTAAAATAAAATCGAAATATATTAATATATAATTCGATTGGTATAGGCGTTTAGACCGCCCAATATTTTTGTAATGCTACCTTTGTAGCATGGATGAACGAAATAAATTTAAAGGTGTGAACTCAATTAAGTTCTACAAAGAGTTTTCAACAGATGAAGACTGTTTCCGCTACTTGGCTGATATCAAGTGGAGCGAAGCGTGCTTTACTTGCAGAAAATGTGGACACTCAAAATATTACAAAGGAGTAAAGCCATTTTCACGTAGATGTATGAAATGCAAATACGATGAAAGCCCAACCTCTGGTATTATGTTCGACAAATGCAAATTTCCACTTCTATTGGCTTTTCACATTGCCTTTAAGATAAGCACAAAGAAGAAAGGAATGTCCTCACTGGAGTTATCTCAGGAATTTGAATTACGACAAAAGACATGTTGGGAGTTTAAATGGAAAATACAACAGGCCATGCAAAGTAGTAAACAGCATCCAATTAACGGGTTAGTACATGTTGATGAATTCTATATTGGTGGAGAGGAAGAAGAAAAATGGGGTCGGAGTAAAGGAGACAAAAAGCTAGTCGTTATCGCCCTTGAAATAGTAGAGGGCGGAGTAGGACGTGCTTATGCTCAATGTAGCGACAATTCGTCAGCAGCTTCCTTCAAACCTTTTTTTGAAATGTACATCAGTAAAGATGCCAAAGTCATTACTGATAAGTGGAGAGGATACATTCCGATGAAAAAGATATATCCAAACCTGGAACAAATCAAATCCGAAAACGGAAAAAGTTTTCAGGATATTCATATCCATATTATGAATTTAAAAGGCTGGCTAAGAGGGATTCATCACCATTGCAGCAAGAGTCGCCTTCAAGGATACCTTGACGAGTACCATTTCAGGTATAATCGGCGGTCAAATATGGACACGATATTCGATTCACTCATAAAAAAGATGGTTTTTAATAACCCTATTCGTTTACAATCTGTTAGTTAACATGGGCGGCTTATGCGCCTATACCAATAATTCGAATTAAGAGTGAAGAATTTAGAATAAGGTAAATGTAAGCTGCGGCACTTCGGCCAAAGACATATACCATCAACCCTTTTGTAGATCTCATTTTTGACGCACTTTGAATATCTGTTTTTTCAATCAGCCTATTGAATGAGGATTCAATAGGTTGCCGGACTTTTGATGCAGAAGTTGAGAACAGGTCTTTTGCAGCTTTGTCCCTTTGATTTATGATATCAGATTGACCTTAGTGTCTTTATTAGGTTTCAATACCAGTTAATTAAGTGTAATTTCCTTTTCCTGAAAGTATTTGATGTCACAATAAGTTTTGTCGCAAAAAAAGTTTGGTTGCTAATTTCGCCCCATGCCGGTTTAAATAGGTTGAGGTCATTTTACGAAGTTGGTGTCATTTGAAATTGCTCAGCAAATGGTTAATTATTTGGGCGATTATATGCCAAGCCTACAGTTTTAGTCCGAAGTAATAAATCCATTTGGTGGAACAAAATCCTTTGTCTGTTAGTTCCATTGCCACTTTTCCTTCGCGCTTGCTAGAACAGGTAATAATGGGCGTTGTGTTCAATAAACTTTGGTCTAAGATTCAGCCTGATTACATATGGGAACTTATCAGGCTAAATGACAATAGTTTAAGTGCTTCTCCTAAACGGTTTAGGCTCATATTGTATACCTCATAGGATGGAAGCAGCGGGGTTCCAAGATCGAAGATGGTCACTTGTATATTTACAAACTAGTTTGATTTTAAAACGTTGTTATATTTTCATAACATAAAGATATATTGTCATGACTTCCGGGTAGTAAAATTCAGGCTCTGAGCTATTGCTGAACCATTGACATGAACACATAAATTCGATAATATGTAAATCACTAATATGCAAACATATAGCAAATATTTAAAATTCCTTTACCTTGGGAATTATACTAAGAGGCATGAAGTGCCAATTCGTCTGTAAATAGTGAATAGCAGTGAATTATTAAAATATTTATATAATAAGTTATTGACATTCAATAAAATAATTTGTGATAACGAATGCCATTTTAATCCTAAATTCGCATACATTGTTAATTTAAGAAGGTTTAAGAAAATTTAGTGACATATTTAATTCAAGAATTAATTAAAAGACGATTAAGTTATTTATTATTAATTCATAGAGTATGGTTTGACTCGTCGCATATATGCAACCTTAGAGGTAGTGTTATTTTTTATACCTTGAAACATATCATGGCCGCACGAGGTATAAATTCTTCGTTAAAGAAATAGTGCTTTACAAAATATATAGAATTCTAATTGTCCAATCAATCATTAAAATCGAAAGCTGCCAAAGGAATGGCCTGGAGTGCATTCGGTACATTTGCTGTGCAAGGTATCAGTTTTTCTATAGGCATTATACTCGCAAGGATATTAATGCCTTCCGACTATGGTTTGGTAGGAATGTTGACATTATTTTTCGCAATTTCACAATTGTTTGTCGAAAGTGGGTTTTCGAGCGCGCTAGTGCAAAAAATAAACCGTACCGAAGAGGATTACTCTACGATTTTTTATTTCAACCTTTTTGTAAGTGTAATATTTTATTCAATTCTATTTTTTATTGCTCCCTTAATAGCAAGTTTTTACAATACACCCGAATTAATATTATTGACCAGGGTATTATCCTTGAATATACTTGTCGGTTCCCTGACTATCGTCCAACAAGCCAGGCTAAATATTAAGCTTGATTTTAAAACACCTGCATTAATCTCTATCTTTTCCGTAATTATAAGTGGTACATTGGGCGTTTATTTAGCTTATCATGGATTTGGTGTTTGGGCATTGGTTTATCAAGGACTTAGTGCTTCAATTGTCCGTGCTATTCTATTGTTCATTTTAAATAAATGGCTTCCAATGCTGACCTTTAGTTTTTCATCTCTAAAACAACTTTTTGGATTTTCATCAAAACTATTAGCTGCCGGCTTTGTTGCCACAATTGTTAATAATTTGTACTTCTTTCTTATCGGAAGGATATTTTCGTCCAAAGATTTGGGGTTTTATACGAGGGCAAAACAATTTCCGGAATTGTTATCAGGGACTATTTCGAGTATATTGCAAGGGGTTACCTACCCTATTTTGTCATCGTTACAAAACGAAAGGGAACGAATGGTTTCGGTATATGGCAAATTGATGAGGGTAACAGTTTTTTTCGTTATGCCACTTTTAACTCTTTTTGCCCTTTTGGCAGAACCATTTATTCGTCTTTTTCTTACCGAGAAATGGATGCCAGTAGTTCCTTTAATACAATGGCTCTGCTTTGCACGGATGATAACACCGATAAGTGCCTTGAACATGAATATTCTTAATGCAATTGGCAGGAGTGATTTGTTTTTTAAAGTTGATATTTCAAAATTGCCCCTCACTGTTACAACCTTGGTTATTACTGTTCCATTTGGGTTAAAGGCTGTTGTAATCGGACACTTTATAACTTCATTTATATGTTTTTTTGTAAATGCCTATTTTCCAGGTAAAATGTTTGGCTTTGGGGCTATACGGCAGATCAAAGAAATGAAAGCAGTAATTATTGCGACACTAATTATGTCATTAAGTGTGTTTGGAATTAATAAGTTTATATCCAATGATTTTCTTCAACTTGTTGCCGGTACGGTATTTGGTTTAATGGCTTATTTGTTAGTTTCTTATTTATTAAAGATCGAAGAATTAAATGAATTAAAGAGAATGGGAATTCAAATAATAGGGAGAATTCGTAACCAAAATTAAGCAAAAACAAAAGGAATTAATCTTATCAATAAAAATACATTATTAACTTATTTTGTCACACCAATAATATTAATGGATCAGATTTCAGTTAAACCACTTATTTCGTACTGCTTGATTACTTACAATCAAGAAAAATACATTAAAGAAGCTGTTTTAAGTGCACTTAGCCAAACATACCATCCTTTAGAAATAATTATCTCTGACGATTGTTCAACTGACAATACGTTTGACATTGTTCGCGAGACCATAAATAACTATCTTGGAGGACATAATATCATAATTAACAGAAATGTAAGAAATTTAGGTTTAGTCCCTCATGTAAATTTTGTTTTTGATAAACTAGTAAGTGGAAAACTTATTGCACTTGCGGGTGGTGATGATATCTCATTACCAAATCGAATTAGTGTTTGTGCAGATATATTTGATTCTTATGAAAAGGTAAAAGGTGTTTCAATAAATTTTAAAACAATAAATGAAAATTCTGAAGTTATTATGGAGGAATATTATCAGGATAACAAAGAATATAAAATTAATACAGAATATATGAAAACTACAGAAGTTGGGGCTGATGGTGGGGGGCTTATTATAAAAAAAGAAGTATTTAGTTTTTTTGGTCCTTTACAAAAAAGCTGTCCAACTGAAGATAGTACATTAAGGTTTAGAGCAATGTTATTGGGTGATTTTATTCGTCTTAATGAAACATTGTTTCTTTATAGAAGACACCGAAATAATTTAACGAACAAATTATTTTCTTTAAAAACAATAAATATTTCCAAACAATATAGGTCTGATTTAATGTATGCTTATAAGAAGAAATTAATCGGTTTTAAGCTTTTCAACTTTTTAAAAGTTAAAATACTTATTTATCATGTAAATAGAGAGGTGTTATCAATGATTGATGCTACAACAAACATTTTTTTTATTTTTATTTTAAAGATGATTCGCAGAACAATAAAAATATTGTCGAACTTAATGGCTTTCTTGTTTAAAGTTACACAAACAAAATGATTGAAATTTTAAAAAATCTGATTATAAAATTATTTGGTCGGGGCAGAATTGAATTTTTCCGTTCCAAACCATTTATTGTACATGGAAAGTATCGAGCAATTATATCAGATTTGGAAAAGTATTCAAAGGTAATTCGAACTAATTATGGTTCAGATCCGGAATTGTCATTACTTCTTGTAAGAAAATTTGGACATATCCTTGATAAAGGACTTCATCGGTCAGATGCTGAAAAGGGACATAGCCAGAGCATTGCAGCAGAGTTAGCCAAACACATAGCTATTGCAGAAAAAGTTTACCCGAACGATGATACTTTTATTTGGGCTAGAAATAAGCTTGAATTATATAATCAATTGCAATTACACGGTCATATTGCACCTCTTGAAGAAAAACAAGAGGGTACGAGTTTAAGTTTTAACGAATTAGAAATATTGATAAAAAATAGACGATCAAATAGACTATTCAAATCATTACAAATCGAAGAACGCGTATTGGAAAAACTCGCTTCAATGGTTAACTGGGCATCTTCAAGTTGCAATAAACAACCAATTGTACTCTATGCAACCACCAATCCCGATTTGGCAAAAAAGTGTTTACGATGTTGTAAGGGGGGAACTGGCTTCGGAGATTTCATACCTGCATTTGTCTCATTTACTGCCGACATGCGTGGTTACTACTTACCTGACGAAGCATTTCTTCCTGCAATAGATGTTGCACTTGGCGCACAAAACTTATTTCTTGCTGCAGAAACTTTAGGTCTTAGCTGTTGTGGACTAACATGGGCGCAAAAGGATGCTGTTGATGAGCAAAGGTTAAGGCAATTGCTTAATATCCCTGTGCAAAATCAAATTATCTTTAATGCTGTACTAGGTTACCCATCCAAATATTATGTAACACCTATACGTAAAAGTACTTACAAAACCTTGATAGTTCATAAATGAAAACGATAACCATAATTAATCAATACTCTGGAAATAAAGGGGACAGGGCGGTTTGCTATTTTATTCTGACCGAAATATTGAAATTAAATAGATTTAATATTGTTCTTTCTACAAATGATCGGAATAATTGGAAGAATGAGCCTATCATTAAAAATAATAAAATAAAACTTGTACCATGGGGATGGAATGTTGAAAATTTCATTCCGAAAAGAAGATTCGATTGGGAAAGAAGAAGATTTTTCAGACTGTTTGGTTTGCCTTATTTGTTAAATAGACTAAATAATAATAAAAAAGGATTAGGCCTTGCATGGCTTTTTATTAATAAGGAATTTAAAGCAGCTATTAATATATCAGATATAATTTTAAGCACAGGGGGACATCATTTAACGACTAAATTTACACCTGACTGTCACAATGAATTATTATTTGACCTTGCTGCAGTAACATTGTTAAATCGAAATCTGATTTTTTGGTCACAGACTTTTGGGCCTTTTGATTTTAAGGCCGTAAGCAATGAAAACGCTGTCCGGAATATTTTAAATAGAGCCAATCATATTTATATTCGTGATATTAAATCATTTGAGGTACTTCGTGCATTGAAAGTCAGTGAAGCCAATGTCAAGAAAACATACGAATCTGTCATTGGACTTAATACAACTTTAAATGAATACAAATTGCCTAGCAAACGCGAAAATTTAGTGGGAATTACAGTTTATAATGCAGAGTCAAGGACTGAATTTGAATATCAACAATATTGCAGAACCATAGCCCAAATTACTGATTGGTTGATTAAAAAAGGTTTCAATGTAAAATTTTTCCCTCATGAAATTAAAGGAGCTGTTGTCGATGACAGAAAATGTATCAACGATATTTTGAGCTTTGATTTAGGAAAAGAAAATGTAATAATTGAACAAAATGATCTAACAACTGAACAGCATTTAGCAGAGATAATGAAATGCAAGGTATTTATAGGTCATAAGACACATTCCGTAATCTTTGCATTGACTGTTGGAACTCCCCTAATAGCAATATCCTATCATCCCAAAACCATTGATTTCTTAAAAGAATATAAGTTAGAAGAAAACCTAATTAAAGATGATGAACTGAATATTGATCGATTTATTTCAGTATTTAATTTCACTTATAATAATCTTGACAATATAGGATTACATGAATTCGAGAAAAGTAGTTTTTTTGCAAAGTCCATTCAAAATGATCTTAAGGAAGAATTATTAAAAATATCATGAAAATTCTTTTTATAACAGATAAAGATGTATCGCTTACCTTTAGTGGGGCACAGGTAATGACTAATAGAAATTATTTAAGTTTGATTGAGATTTTTGGGAAGGAAAATATAGATGTATTACAGCTTGAATTTTTATTCTATAAAAATAGATTTATAAAACTTATCAATCTATTAAAGGGCTATAATGATTTTTTAAATCCTAAAATCGTCAAGAATATAACTGAAGGATCAGATAAATTTGATCATATTATTCTGGATTTTAGCACATGGGGTATAATTTCAAAAAAACTAAAGTTAAAAGGATATAAGGGAAATATACATTGTTTTTTTCATAACGTAGAATTCTCATTTCATTGGCAAGAAAGACGGTTTTCATCAATCATTAATCTTATAAAATTATATGGTATATATATAAATGAGAAACTATCATGTAAATATTCAGATACAATAATAGCATTAAATATTAGAGATGCAAAAAATATTAATAAATACTATGGGCGAAAACCTGATGCTATCATCCCAATAAGTTTCGTTGATAGATATAATAATTCAAATAAGAATCTTGAAAAGATAAACCCACCATACAATTTACTGTTCATTGGTAGTTACTTTTGGGCTAATGTTAAAGGTATCAAGTGGTTTATGGATCAGGTACTTCCATATATTGAAAATGTCAAGCTAACTGTTGCTGGTAATGGTATGAATCAACTTCGGGAAGTTATAAATATCGATAACATTGTTTTATATGACAAAGTTCGTGATTTAAAATTACTTATTGAAAACGCAGACTTTCTTGTATTGCCTATTTTTGATGGTTCAGGGATGAAAGTTAAAACAGCAGAGGGATTAATGTATGGGAAAAATATTATTGGAACTACAGAGGCATTTATGGGATATGATCTTAATTACCAAAAGGTTGGAGCTTTATGTAACACAAAAGAAGAATTTATTGATTTCTTCAATTCTACTTCATTGAAGAATTACAATCGGTTTAATGAATATTCCAGAAACCAATTCAAATCAAAATACTCTTTTGACGCAACATTAGTCCAGTTCTCGGAAATATTTGAATTAAGAAAAACAAAGATCATTAAATGAGTCGTATGCAATCAAAATATATTCCAATTCTTGATTGAATCCGGGCCTATGCAGTATTGCTGGTTTGCTTGGTACATTTTCTTCAGATTGATGAAAGTAGTTTATATGAAACTAACAAATAAATCGGTATTTTTCTGTTTAAAGTTTCACAAATTGGATTACGCGGAGTTGAGCTTTTTTTTTACTCTCCAGCTTTTTAATAACCGGAATTCTGCTAGATTCGAAAAAAACACCAAAATACTTCACGACTTTTTATATGCGCAGGTTTCTATGCATTTTCCCAATAAATTATTTTGTTCTTTTAATATCGTTTATGGTTTTGCCATGTTTTTTATCAATTGATCCAGCGGGTAATGAAGTTCTTCAAAAGCAAGTGTGGTTGTGGACATATACATCTAATTTATCTTGGAACTTTGGAATGGGCGGATGGGATGCCAGTTTGAACTTTCCATCTTTTGGACATTTTGGGTCGCTAATTGTCGAAGAACATTTTTAAATTTTTTGGCCTATTCTTATTTATTTTTCCCATGAAAAAATTCTTCCACGAATCATGTGGAGCATCGTAGCATTTTCAGCTTTCTCTGTATTGTTTGGGTTTTTTACAATCGGTATGGCTCCCATACTGAGTTGGAGTACAATTATTTGTGCAGGAGTGCTAAGTTTGGGCTGATTAATTGTATTTTACAGAAGGTATCCGGTAAAATATCTTCTAGTCATTCTTATATAGAAAAGAATAATTATACCTGCTGGAATATCATTTTTTCTTATGAATTTTATATCGTTCAGATATGAAATTTATTTTGTATTAACATTTTTTGCATCCGTATTATTTTTCGCATTTTTTGTAGGTATTTCATTAGAAGGAAACAAAACTACAAATATGCTATTTAATCATAAAGCTCTCTATTTTATTGGAAATATAAGTTATGGTATTTATGTGTATCATTTTATGCTGAAACCTTTTTTTAAGATCCACATTTATTCCAATTTGTATGCGTTGATACCTAATGGCATAATTTCATCAACAATTTATACACTTTTCAGCACTGCCATTTTAATTTTATTAACACGGACTAGTTGGAACTTGTTAGAAAGTCCCATTTTAAAACTTAAAAAGTACTTCAATTATTGAAAGATAAATTAAAATATATTTTCACTTCACTTCTGTACAAGGCATTACTGCTATTAGCGAATAAAATACTGCCGAATTTTAATTGTATTCTAATCCTTATTCCCCATCCTGATGATGAAATACTTGGCCTTGGTGGAGTAATATTACAAACACTCCAGCAAGGCGGAAAAGTACACCTCGTTTATCTGACTGATGGTGAAGGTTCTGGTGTATGGCCAGATAAGGAGGAGATCAAACGGCAACGAATAGCACTTTCAGAACAGGTTTGTAATAAGCTGGGAATTCAATCCGAAATGATAAATCGTTTTCATTTGCCTGATGCTGCTGTGCCCTATACAGGTCAATCAGGTTTTGATCAGGTTGTCATGGAGATCACAAAACTTATAGAAACAATAAAACCACATGCTGTATTTGCCACCCATAAACTCGATTACTGGCCATATGACCACGTGGCTTGTGCTGAAATAGCTTTGGAAGCTGTAAAACATTCGAAGCATCAAACGCAGTTATGGTACTATTGGGTTTGGGCATGGTATAACTTAAGGATATTGCAGATTTTTAAACTAAATTACCAAAAGATAGTTAAGGTGGAAATACGAAATCACATTTTTCTTAAAAAGGAGTTAACAGAACTTTATTTGAAAGCACTTACTCCAGACGGTAAGCCGTGGAGTGGTGTATTACCCAATTCGCTAAAAAAAAGCTTAATACAACCTTTTGAAATAATAGAAAAATGTGAACATTTAGTACTCTGATTTATTATAATTAACTTCATTTAAGTAAGTAGAGATGAAATTAATATCGGATCAAGAATTTTTAACGACCGAATTGGAGCATTGTTGGAATAAAATTACTTCAAGAGCAATACCTTATGACATCGGTCAACAATATGGTTATTCAAGATTATGGTGGCAATTTTATAAATCAAATATAATAGATAAAAAAAATCTCTTAATTATTGATTCTTCAGATGAATTAGCTTCAATTTGGCCATTCATGCTAAGAACCCAATATTTGCTAAATGGAATACATATTATTGGACAAATTGATGGAATAATGACGGATTATTGTGTTCCAATATTAACTGAACCTGATCGATTCGCAGCTCAGCTATTTAAAGCCATAACATTTATAAACTCAAAAAGAATTAAATGGGATTATTTAAAGATAAATATTCCTAATTGGACCAATTATTTAAGAACCGATACAGATTTACATTTAAACAATGATTTAAAAAATTTAATTTGGAAAACTAAAAAATATGATAACTATACATATATTCCTTTAGAAAATAATTTTGAGCACTATGTTTCTAATCTGGGATCAAAAACACGGGCCGATGTACGAAAATATCTCAAAATATTTAAATCGGGGGATTTCAGGTTTCTGGTTATTGAAGGTGAAGAAATCCTTAAATATTTACCAGAACTAATTAAATTAAACTCTCATACATGGTCTATTTTTAAAGGTAAGGGCAAAGTCAATATTGATTTTATCACCAATTTAATAACAACGGAATCAGTCTTTACAAATGGGAAAATCATTCTACCAGTTTTGTTTTATGAGGATAAAGTTATTGCCTGTGTATTTGGATATTTAAATAATGGAAGATGTTTTTTGCATACGGCGGGGATCCTTCGGACAAAAGTGAATTCACTATCACCAGGTATAACCCTTTATGGGCTGTTAATTAAGCATTTTTTTGAAACAGGAATTGATGTAATAGATCTAAGTCCCGGAATAGAAGATTATAAATTACGGCTCAATGCAAAGATTGAATCAATCACTCAATTAATTGTATTCAAAAATACTTTTTCATATTTTATTTATATAGTAGGAACAATTCTTCTCAAATTTAAAAAAAATGTAAAAGTATTTAAATCAATTTTTTGATGAGAGTTTTAATAGCTATCCCCTGCCTGAATCGCGGTGGTACCGAAATGCATTCGCTTAACTTTTTAAGGTCAGCAACAAAATAAACTTAGATTGTATATTTGTTTTACACTTAACTTCATTCAATTCAAAACTAAATTGGTAATAACTTCCCCGTCACAGAAATAGTTGAACAAGCATGGTTGAATCACCAACTTGTAAATATGTACTATTTGTGGGTAATATATTGGAATTATGGATGTTGCTTCTTCTTTAAATAAAAACAAATGATTGGATATTTAAAAACATTATATAGGGTTTTAATGATTGTCTTAATTAGATCTTTAAGTAAAATGAAATCCAAGAAGATGGATCTTAAGGAATTTAACAGGGTTTTGATTATTGCACCACATCCCGACGACGAAATATTTGGTTGTGCAGGGTTAATGAGACATTCGGTCACAAAAAACATCGAAGTTTATATCATCGTTACAACTCGAGGTGAGGCGGTCCATCGCGATTGTTGTAATATAAATGAAGAATTACTCAAAAAAAAACGGGAAGAACTTTGTTATCTGGCCAACAAGAACCTTGGAATAGTGAAAAATAACATCACATTTCTAACCTGGTCGGATAGTGAATTGGAACGATTAACTGATGATGCGTCGGTTATTAACGAAATCCGTATATTAATAGAAAGAATAAACCCTGATACTATATTTTGTCCACATCCACTGGAAAACACTTCAGATCATGTAGCAATATATTCAATTGTCAAAAGTGCAACCATTGAATTTAACGGAAAACTATTTTACTATTGTGTATGGTTCTGGTATCACAAAAAAATTTCGGATATCCTCAAGTTGGATTTCAATTCATCCTTTTTATTGGATATCAAAAAGGAATATATATTCAAAAAGGACAGTATAAATATTTATATTAACAACACAGCCCAATGTGGCAATCCCTATTCGGGGAAACTACCCTTTTCTTTAATGTATTCAGTAAAATGGGTAAATGAGCTATTTTATTTGCAGAGATAATGGACAAAATATTTAAATATGTAAAATATAGCAATTCCTATAAATTACAGGTTTTAGATCTATTAGGTGAACTTTGGAATTTCTCCAAGGAAGATAGAGCCAAATACTTTTTGTGGAAATTTGAAAATAATCCTTTTGCAAAAAAACCTATGGCTTATATTGCATTAGACGGAGAAAAGGTTGTAGCTTTCAGGGGCTATCTTATACAACCATTTATAATTAATCAAAAAGAATTTTTGATAGCCGCACTCGCTGACACAGTAACACATCCAGAATATCGTCGCCAAGGAATATTTGAGAAACTGACAGAATATTCACTGCAAGAATTATCTTTATGTAATAATATTTTAGCAAGCACCAATTCTTCTTCTGGTGGACCAACACTAAACGGATATTTAAAACTTGGATGGCAACCATTGACGGAACGTGATAATGTGTCTTATTTTTCTCCTATTCAATTCATTAAGCAAAGAATGGGTCTGAACAAAGAAACAATTGATATAAATAAAGTTGAATTGAAAATTGGTTTGATCTTTGAAATATCACCTTATTTTATACCTGAAACCTTCTTTATTGAAATAGAAGGTGATAGAATTAATGATTCTTCAATTTCTCATTTATTTAGTCACGAATTCTATCAATGGAGACTTGGAAATCCCATTGCTAAATATATATATACCTACTTATGGGATAGTGGCAGGATAAAGGCCTATGTTATTTTAAAACAATACCAATTTGGCAAATTCGAAATTATTGATTTTAAATTCTATGAAAAAAAATATTTTGAAATTATTTTGAAACAAATAAAAAAGCAAATAAAACCGATCTATCTTAAAATGTGGATTGGTGGCAATAATGAATTGGTTCATAATTATTTACGATATGGGTTTTTGCCAATGAAAATCGTAAAAAAAATCCTTTTTATAAAACCAACGCCACCATTTTTGATCCGATCGACAAAATTAATACAAAATGAGGATTCCTGGTTTATTGAAGGTGTTGATATGAGATTTAAAAGGTCATGGAATTTATTTAAAATAATTGGAGATGAAACCTAACAAAACAGACTACCCCCAAAATGTTCTTTTAATTATTCCTCATCTTGTATGTGGAGGAACAGAAGTTCAAACACTTAATCTTGCTAAAACACTAATTGCAACAAATTATAATGTCACCATAATTTGTATTTATAGTTTTTTGCCCATTGTTGTAAAGGAATTTATTGATAATGGCGCAACTGTCATTTGTCTTTCTCCTGAATATTGCAATCCAGAAATTAAGGTTAGGTACTTTCGACCAATTCAATTGTTATTTTTTCTTAGACAAAAAATAAATCCAATTATAAATAAGAATAGATTTGACATTGTGCATGTCCAATATACGGCGCCTGGTGCAATTCCGATCATTTATGCCTACCTTGCAGGATTTAAAAAAATATTGGCAACTGTACATCAACCCTATACATTGACTCATGGATGGCATGCAAAACTCTATCTTCGGCTTTCAGCATTTATAAGTACCTATTTTATAGCGGTATCGATCAATACTGAAATCAGTTGGTTTGGAAAAGGGCGGTTATATGATGAATATATCCCATTAAAGATGATTCCACATCATTTCACAATATACAATTCTGTTGATGTCCATCAAATACAGAGTATTCAACAGAAATTAATCATTCAAAAAGAGAAAGACATTCTGGGCATTAAACCGGGTCAAATTGTTATTGGTGTTGTTTCACGTTTACGCCTCGAAAAAGGAATTGATCTGCTAATCGATGCGTTCAATTCAATAATAAAAAAGTGCCCAAACATTCATCTACTGATTGTGGGTTCAGGTCCAGATGAATCTATACTCAAATCTAAGGTAAAGGAACTTAATTTATGTAATAATGTCACTTTCTATGGGCAAGCTTTTTGGCATACGGCAATGCAACAATTGGCTATTATGGATATTGTTGTAGTACCCTCCCGTTTTGAAGGCTTTGGATTGACCGCTGCCGAAGCGATGGCAATGAGCAAACCAATAGTGGCTACCGATGTGTTCGGTTTAAGCGAAGTTGTAACTGACAAAGAGACTGGGTTGCTATTCCCCAAAGAAAACGTTGCTGAGCTTGCCAATTGTTTACTTCAATTGTGCAACGATCCCAATCTGAGACATCAATTCGGCTGCAATGGCAAAATAAAAGTAGAAAAGCTATTTGATATCTCAATTTATAGAAAAAAAACAATTCATTTCTACGATCAATTAACATTCCCCAATCCGAAATCATAAATCCGAAATCATAAATGTCCGATATCCGTTTCAAACAATTTTATTTTTTTATTTTTTTTACGGCATTATTGCCTTATTTTCCCTATGTGATAGCTTTTCTGCCAAGCACATTACTTGGTTTTAACTGGACAGGTTGGGCATGGATTATCATGTTGGTAGTAACCGTCAATAATCTGTTTAAAACAGAAAACATTACATTTCCAATTTGGGACTGGTTGCCATGGGCAATTTTTCTGGTTGTTTACCTCATAGTCGATTTTTCTTTTTTGGGGCTGCAACTTACACTTCAATACCTCTTGCCACTATTTATTGGGTTTATAGCGTCAGGATTTACCTATTCAGAAGTAAAATTGCTGTGGCTTTTTAGGAACTTAATGCTTCTTTGTGTTTCAATTGTATTGATGTTTGTCTATGGTTATCTTTTCAGAAACGGATATTCTCCAAACGGTTCATCCACGCCTATGTTACTTTCTGTTGCGGCCAGCATTTTGGTTGGCAATTATTTCATGACAAAAACGAAAAAAAGTATTCTGTATTTTGCGTTGTTTTTTTCTGTGCCATTCTTGGATGTTACCCGAATGGGTATTGCAGTTTTTCTCGCCATTTTTATCTTTCATTTTGCCAACCGCAAAATAAATATGAAAATACTTTATGGTTTAATTGGGCTTATATGTGTGATTATAGTTTTTAACTCTAATAGTTTCCAGGAAAAAACCTTTGGAGAAAACAGAGGGGGTTTAAAGGATTTATCGTTAAATTATTACGAAAATAGTAACATTCAAAACAATGGACGGAACGCTTGGAAAATGGCATTGGAGCCCGGTATAATTGCGAAGCCTATGTTAGGAAACGGGCCTCGTGCCGATAACAAAGAATTAAAAGCAATAACCGGGTTGGCTACAGGTGAAGCCCACAATGATTACATGTCGATCCAGTTTAATTATGGATACCTTGGATTGGCTTTGCTGTTGATTGGTTTTGGAGCCACTTTTATACGGTTTTTATACATGCTAAAACAAATTAACGAACCATGGCTTTATTTGCTTTGTACATCAACAATGACTCTTTTTATTAGTTTCCTGATGTTTATGTATACAGACAATATTTTAAAATACACCATCTTTTTTCCTGACTTATTTTTTGCCCTGATAGGAATTGTATTTAGTATATATAAAAATGGATGGGAGAAGGAAGAAGAAAGTGGAAATTAGAAAGTGGAACGAGGAAGTTTGAAAATGGAAAATAGAATTTCGGTAAAAAATATACAGATTTCGGTAGTAATTCCGCTTTATAATAAATGTGAAACCATTGGTCGGGCATTGGAATCAGTATTTTCCCAAATTGTGCAACCGTTTGAAATAATTGTTGTTAACGATGGATCCACTGATGGCTCAGAAACGTTGGTCAAACAGATTAATCATCCATTGATTAGGATATTCAATCAGACCAATTCGGGGGTTTCGGCAGCACGGAACAAAGGGATCGAAATGGCAAAAGGGGAGTGGATCGCCTTCTTAGATGCCGATGATGAGTGGAGGTCAGAATTTTTGAAAACCATGCAAATGCTTGCCTTTACATACCCGCAATGCCATGTGGTTGGTAGTGCTTATGAAATAAATTCCCATAATGGAATCCGCAAACCAATTATACTTAATAAAATACCATTTATTGGTGAACATGGATTGCTTACCAATTATTTTGAAGTTGCTACCTGTTCCCAACCGCCAATATCCTCGATTAGCATAATGGTTACTGTCGAATCAATTAGGAGTATTGGTGGTTTTCCGGTCGGTATAAAAGCTGGTGAAGATTTATTAACGTGGGCGAGGTTAGCCGTAAAGTATAAAATCGGTTACACCGTTTTGCCTCTTTCAATAGTGAATTTAGACTTGGCACATCAAGTTACTCATAAGCCAACCCGTTTTTATGATGAAAACGATCCTGTGGGACACTGTTTGGTATTATTAAATCAAACCTATAATTATAAATCATTAAGAAAATACATATCTCATTGGTATAAAATGATGTCATCTTTCAATATACGATTAAATAATAGAGGGCTTGCTATAAAATATGCCTTAAAAGCATTAAGCTATAACACATTAAATTACAAAGTCTATCTGTTTATATTAATGGCATTACTTCCTGTTTATATCCAAGAAAAAATAAAACAGATCTATATTTTATGAAGCTACTTTTTTTTGCATCTGATTATCAGATTGGTTTGACTTTTTTACTCACAGAGGAATTAAAATATTTAATCCGTCAACCAGGTTTGCAGATATTAGCAATTGCCGGTGACACTGAACAATTGAAAGGACTTACCCAACAACTTGAATATCACAATATACCCATTAAAAGAATTACTGGGCTCGATTTTCACAAAAACTTTTTTTCGTTGGCAAAACAAATACATGCGATCCTAAAAGTTTCAAAATGTACGCATATTCACGTTCAAAACAATTGGCAGCTATCTTTACTTGTTTTTATTAAATATTTTTACCGTTATAATTGCAAAATATTCTATACTATACATAGTTATCGAAATAATAGTTTTATAAAAGCCATTATTGCTAAAATAATAATTGAATTAGCCCTGTTTTTGTACACTGATAAGGTCTTTGTCCCCTCATCAGAAATGAAACAAAAATTCTGGCTTGTCCGGAAAAAGACTTTTATCCTCTATCTTGGTGTTGAAGAACGATTTTTCAGTATTCCTTCTCCTATCTTCTCTGATTCGTATAAAAATATCATTTTCGCAGGTCAATTTCGAAAGGGCAAGAACCAGACAACTATTATTAAAGCATTGTCGAACTATATCCAAAAGACGGGTAAAAGGGATTTTACATTATATTTACCGGGTGAAGGCTCATTAAAAAACAATTGTATTAAATTAGTAAATGATCTTAAATTACAGAATAAGATACTTTTCCCGGGACAATTATCACGAGAAGAAATGCTTAACCTTTATAAAAGATGTCAGGTTGCAATTGTTCCCACGAACAGCGAAACCTTTGGCCATTGTATAGCAGAGCCTTTCGTAATGGGTTTATGCGTTATGTCTCGAAAGGTTGGCATCGCCAAAGACATAATTGTAGATGGCGAAAATGGCTTATTGTTTAATAACCAAAATGACCTCACATTACTGTTAATCAAATATTTGAATAACAATATTGCTATTGAAGAAATGGGTAAATTGGCTCAAGAAGGAAGGGAATTATTCCGTTGGAGCTCAATCTGTAAACGTTATGAAGAAATAATGGTTGGCGACATAGATTAAAAACTAAATAATAAATCTAAATTTTATTTTTCAAATAAATCATTTTATAAAAACTCAAAAATATGGTAATCACACACAGAAAATATCCGCTAATTAATTGGATAAGAAAAATAAAAAAGAGAATTTCTCAAACACCTTCCGGTGCTAAAATAGCATACCAGTTTCAAAAGACTATTTTTAACATTCTGTTTCGAGATAAAGAAAGACTCTTTACATATTATTACAAGACAAATAAATGGGGTAATCAAGAAAGCTTGTCAGGTCCAGGATCCTCACTTGCAGCGACATTAAATATTCGAAGACAATTACCAAAATTAATTGAAGATCTCAAAATTAATAGGCTGTTAGATGCACCTTGTGGGGATTTTCATTGGTTTAAACTCGTAAAAATTCCATCGGATACAGATTACATTGGTGGCGATATTGTAAAGGAGGCAATTGAATCAAATAAGAATCAATATTCAAAACCAAATGTGAAATTTATCCATATTGATATTATTAATGACACACTTCCGATTGCTGATTTATGGTTGTGCCGTGATACCCTTTTCCATTTTTCCAATGATGATATATTAAAAGTACTTGCTAATTTAAAGAAAAGTAAAATACACTATTTGTTAACAACTACTTTTCCTGACATTGTATATAACCAGGATATTGTTACCGGTGAGTACAGGCCTATCAATCTTGAAATGGATCCATTTAAACTACCTTGTCCTCAGCAATATATTGATGACTCTGATGATGGTCATCAAGGAAAGAAGTTAGGTCTTTGGAAATTGTTGTAAATTGAAAATCCTCTTTATCCTTCATTTCCCCCCTCCTGTACACGGTGCAGCAATGGTGGGGAAAGCCATCAAAGAGAGCCAGGTGATCAATAAGGAATTTGATTGCCGGTACATCAATCTTGGCCTTTCGGATCGGTTGGATGCAATTGGGAAGAATGTGTTTGGTAAAGTATTCCGTTATTTTTCGTTGTTGGGCCAGGTTGCAAGGCAACTCCTTTTCTTTAAACCAGATATCTGCTACCTCACCATACAGATTTACCGGATTGGCTTCTACAAGGATTTGCCTATGGCATTGCTGGCCAAACTCTTTTGTAAAAAGGTGGTTTACCACCTCCACAACAAAGGGGTTAGTACCTTCCAGCATCGTTTTGTGGATAACCTGCTTTATCGGTTGGTATTCAACAATGCAGATGTAATTCTGTTATCGAAATTTCTTTATCCCGATATTCAGAAATATGTGCCCGAAGAGAGGGTAAGGTATTGTGCGAATGGAATTGGGGAGACGGGAGAAGGGAGAACGGAGAACGGAGAAGGGAGAACGGAGAGGGGAAACTGGAGAAAGGAGAACGGAGAAAGGGGAACGGAGACGGGAGATGAGAAAACGGAGAAAGAGCCCGTTGAGATTTTGTTTTTATCGAACCTGATCGAGTCGAAAGGGGTGTTTGTGTTGCTTAAGGCTTGCAAAATATTACAGACTAAGAAACTGAATTTTCGTTGCACTTTTGTAGGGGGAATTGGCGATATCACTGAATTTCAATTTTTATACAAAGTTGCTCAATTGGGTTTGGCCAAATTGGTTACCTATGGTGGCAAGAAATATGGTGCAGAGAAGGAAACGGCTTTTCTAAATGCGGATATCTTTGTCCATCCAACTTATAACGATTGTTTACCATTGGTTTTGCTTGAAGCGATGCAACATTCCTTACCGATTGTATCCACGTATGAAGGAGCGATACCTGAAATTGTTGAAGATGGGAAAAATGGGTTCCTTGTTCAACAAAAGGATGCTTCTGCACTGGCTGAAAAACTTGAAAACTTGATTTTAAACCCGCAATTGCGGAATCAAATGGGTACAGCAGGCCGCAAAAAATATGAGAATGAATTTAACCTTGAGAAATTTGAAAACCGGATGGTGGAGATATTGAGCTCTCTATAAGTGAGGATGGTTATACCATCTATTGCGTTGGATACATTTGAGACAATAAGGTAATACTTCGACGCAGCTCAGTAGCCATAAGGTTACTGGCGTGGTAGTGTGTTTTGGGCTAATAAGGTTAAAAAATTAAAAATAAGGTTCTTAACCGTTGTGCAATACTCCTGAAAGCCCTTTTGAAAAAACCTTATTTTTCTAAATAAACCTTAGTAACCAGATAATTGCAGTAGAAAGCCAACCTTATTACCTTATTGTTGACGGAAAAGGTTGATTTATTGTAACTTCTTAAGTAGGTTCGGTTCTTTAGGATATTTGTCAATTGCGGCGCATCGATCGTTTGCGCTTTTCCTGAATATCCGGTTGCGCCGCGCTGTAGTAGTTTGGGTTGAGTTACTAAGGTTGGGGAATAGGGAAATAAGGTTTTTTAATCCATTCCGAAAAGATATTACAAAAATACCACTAAGACTCTAAGCCACTAAGGTTTCACAAAGATAAAAATATCAATAGTTTAGGTGCTGCCAATCTTTTTCAATTCGTTTAAATTGACTTCGTCGAACTTCGTTTCGTGCAAATTCGTGGTCAATTATTTTTTTTGTGAAGATTTTGTAAATTTGTACCATAAATTATAAACGCAAAGCAGTATGATACATACGGTAAAAATAGACGACAATACCCGCAACGGTAAGAAAATCATAACCGATTTACTCCGTTATCGTAAAGGTGTCGAGTTCGAAAACCCTGCTGTTACTGGAATAATACCCGAAGGATATGTCACAGGTGATGAATTTGAAAAACAAGTAAAGGAAAAAGTCGTTTTTTATTGTAAGGAGCATGGTATATTATAGCTTTAAAGCCATAGAAGATCTATCCGATATTTTAACGGGATTAGTGTGTTGGGTAAATCATCCCCTGGCAATTGAGCACGCCATAAAATATGTTTCTGATATTAGAATGACATACGACAAATTACATACTAAATCATTTCATTTTAATACACAATTTCCAGCCCATAAACAATACGGACAAAAAGTTTATAATTACAAACGAAATAAACGCACCAATTGGTACATCATTTACAATCTCGACCATCATGGTAACGTATATATCCAGCGCATAATTTCAAATCACATCACTGCAGTTGATTAATATTTATTTTCTGGACTGAGGTGATAATGCGTATTTGTTTCCTGTAATTTGTTTTCAAGTGTAAATTGACTTCGTCGAACTTCGTTTCGTGCAAATTCGTGGACAAAACCCTATAAAGGTATTTTTTCACGTATATTTGTAAAAATTATCATCGGTCAATGAAAAGGTATTTCAACATAGCGGGTCCGTGCAACGAGGATGATCATTATATGGTTGATGTCATTCAACGCAACAAGGAAATTTTCAGCTTAATAGAACAAAAACAGTACTTCGTGGTCCATGCTGCACGCCAAACCGGAAAAACAACCACAACACAGCATTTCGTAAATTATCTGAATGCCCAAAACCAATATTATGCACTGTATTGTTCACTCGAATCGGTTCAAACGTTTGGCGAAGCTGAAAAAGGAATCCCTGAAATTTTGGACAATATCCGTTTGGCATTAAAATATTCCAATTTGCCAAATAATAAGGACTTTGGGAAAAGCGCATCTCAAAAATATTCTACCCAGATAAGCGAAGCACTTCGCGATTATTGCATTGTACTTGATAAACCTTTGGTCCTATTTTTCGATGAAATTGATAGCCTGCAAAACGATACCTTGATCACATTCTTGCGGCAGATCAGGGATGGGTTTGTAACCCGTGGTAAAATACCATTTATGCAAAGTGTAGCCCTTGTGGGCATGCGCAACATCAGGGACTACAAATCTAAAATACGCGACAACC
>JBAXWR010000065.1:0-31301 GCA_037128295.1 Mariniphaga sp. | reverse complement strand
TGTGACCATATTTGTGCGGCTGTTCTTGTATCGGTAACACCTGTTGTACCTGTTCCTAAACCACCTGATCCAACTTTTACCAAGTTAATATCAGATTGAGTTTTTGGAATGTAAAGCAAGTCATTCCCACTATTGCCATCACCATTTAAGTCTCCATTGTAAACATACGAAGTTACACCATTGTTTGCCAATTCATAGATTGCTCCGATCGTTGTTGAAAGATTTTTTCCTTCATTGAGTTTGTAAGTGAAGTTGGCAATAAGCCTATTTGGTTGATAATAAGAGGAATAACCTAAATTAGCAGCATTTGGATCTTGATTGGCAACAGTAGCCGCACTCCATAAAGAAGATGCTGTTGAACCACCTTCAGCGGTATTCTTAGAAACTGAACGTGTGTAAGCTACTCCATAGGATATATTTTCAGTGTTTCTTTGAACTTTAAATGTTAAAGTGTAAACATAACCTTGATTTGAATTGCTCATTAAGATTGCATTACCAATATTTGGATTTGCCAATGTTGTACCATAATAGTATTTGTTGGTATTTGCAACAGAAGTTAAGAAACGTTTTCTAGCATCTACACCACCTAATGCAAATCCATTAGATTCGTTTAAATTGATGTTAGAATAATAAACAGCGTTGATATCTTTGGTGTAAGTGTATTCAGCACCAACAAGCCAACCACCAGTTAATCTCTTATCAATAGCCAAAGATGACTTCCATGCTGTAGGATATTTGAAATTATTAGCAACCAAGGCCGTACTGTAGGATGTGTTTGGTGCGCCTGAAGTTGGTCTGTACACGTTAGGGTCAGCATTAAATGCTTTGTTGGCAACTGTGAAGGATCCAAACTGAATACCATTGTTAGAAGCCTGATTAGAAATCCAAACGAATGGTGGAGGTCCTGCAAAAATACCAGTACCACCTCTGACTTGTAATGTTTTATCTCCTTTTGGATTCCAGTTGAAACCTAATCTCGGTGAAATAATGACATTGTTCATAGGTGCGTCTCCAATATTATAGGTTACACCATCTTTGAATGTTAATGCATCAAAGTAAGGATTATCAGTCATTGCTTGTTTGTAGAAAGTCTCATCAATTCTCAAACCATAAGTAAAAGTAAAATTATTTGTCACTTTCCATTTATCTTGTACGAATTGAGAAAGCTCCGTTGAACCGGCATATGCCCAAGGGAATTCGCCGCCAGGTAATGCAGAATATTGCAAGTAATACGATTTAGCATTTGCAAGTCCGTTTTTTGCTGAATTATAAAAATCAGTTAAACTATTGAATTGGTAAACGCCCTGATAACCTGGAGCAAATGCATTTTGATATTTCTTAAGTGAATTTTGAGTACCAATAGTAATTTCATGTGCACCTTTATAATAAGTTAAGATGTCATTCAATTGGTAAACATTAGTATTTAATTTATTATTGTAAGTGTACATTTCATAACCAAAAGAGGTATAAATGTTGCCATTATTTAAAATATCAACCAATGGTAATGCGTCACTATTTGAGTGAGGCGAACGGAAGTCCCTTAATGCCGTAAACCCTACCTGTATTTTGTTTGACAACTTATTACTAAAACGAGTATTTAATTCGGCAATTAGAATGTTAAAGTTGTTGTTAATTACATAACCACTCCCGAAAAAGGGCATTGAATAAGTCCCTGGTTGTCCACCTGTAACTTGGCCGCTACCCGGTCTTGATGTTGATGCAAACTGGTCAGCAAACGATTTTAAGTAATTATACTTTAATGTAAAAGTGTTCTTCCCATTAATATTCCAATCCAATTTCGCGGTTATCTTGTCGGAATAAGTTTTGAAGGTGTAACCTTGAAATGCCCCAGGGTCATATCCATATTTTGAATTTAAGAAACTAGATAAAGCCGCTAATGTATCAGCATTTGCTTGAGAATAGTTTCCTCCCGCAGCGTGCGCTGCATCCGATGGCAGCATAGAAGTTGCCGGAGCGTCCTGCCTTACTTGTTCAGCACTTACAAAGAAGAACAGTTTGTTTTCAATAATTGGTCCACCTAAACTAAAACCTTTAATCTTATAATCAAAAGGTGTTTTTACAACGGTCGTTGGCCCAACATTATAACCTAAATAATTCTCATTTCTTGAATATTGATAAATGCTTCCTTTAAAGGTATTTGTACCACTTTTGGTCACAGTATTAATACCTGCACCGGCAAATCCGCCTTGTTTAACATCATAAGGTGATACGTTAACTTGAATTTCTTCAATTGCATCTAATGAAATAGGTTGTGCCGCTGTTTGTCCACCCAGGATCGAAGATAAGCCAAACGAATTATTAAAATTAGCACCATCGACTGTCATGTTGTTGTATTGGTTACTTCTACCACCAACATTCAATCCATTAGAAGTTGGCTCCAATTTTACAAAATCCTGAATCGAACGGTTAATTGTTGGTAAACGATCAACCTGAGTTCTTGTAATCAACTCCTGAGAACCCATTCTTGAACTATTGAAATTCTTATCATTTGAAGACTTGACAACAACTTCACTTAACAGCGTATTTGCATCCGTTAATGAAAAGTCTTCTTTGAATGTCTGACCCAAATTCAAAAATATATCACTTCTTATTTCAGGTTTGTACCCAATAAAAGAAGTTGTTAAAGTATATGGTCCACCAATCTTTAAGTTTGGTAAATTGTAACGACCATCACTACGAGTCGTCGTCATATACTTGGTACCAGTTGGAACATGAATTGCCGTTATGATAACATTTGGCATTGGGGATTTACCCTCTAAAATTGTCCCTGAAATTTCAGACGTCGTTTCCTGAGCTTTCGCTGCAAAGGAATGCGATAGTACAATAACCATCACAAGAAATAATACTTCCTTGAATTTGAACAATGGGGGCCACATGAACCTGATAAAGTTGATTTTCATAAAAGACATTTTAAATTATTACTATTTTGACATTCTGCATTCATTCTTTATAACTGTTATATTAACATTTTTTAAACAGTTTTAATAATCGCTAAAAATAGAATTTCTTTAATCTTATTTTTCAATTTCCGTGTTACAATAACATTAATTTTTCCTTTTGAGTCTCATTTTATTGATAGAAAGGACGTAATGATAATTCATTCGTTCAATGTTCTTGTATGCAGTTTTGGTTGAAGTTAGGTTTTAAAATAAACTTCTTACTTCTAATTATCAGGATATTGCAACAGTATCAATAAAGCATTATGATTTTGCTTTGGGGCCAATTACGTTAGGAATGAATTAATGGAATCAATTCATTCGATTTAACCATTTTCTGTTCTCCAGTCTCCATATTCTTTAAAGTGACCATTCCGTTATTCATCTCATTTTCACCGACTATAGCGACATATCTTACCCCTTTTCTGTTGGCATAATTCATCTGTTTCTTCAACTTATCCTGATCGGGGTAAATCTCGCTACTTATACCTGCAGATCTCAATTCTGAAAGTATTGGAAGACAATACAATTGCTCTTTTTCTCCAAAATTCACAAACAACACTTGCGTAGCTGCGACTGTATCCTTTGGGAAAAGTTCAAGTTGCGAAATGACATCATAAATTCTATCGGCACCAAAAGAGATGCCTACACCAGAAACACCTGGCAAGCCAAAAATCCCGGTTAGATCATCATAACGACCTCCACCCGTAATTGAACCTATCTGAACATCTTTTGATTTAACTTCAAAGATCGCGCCAGTATAATAATTCAAACCTCTGGCAAGGGTGAGATCAAGCTCAATTTCATTTTCAATCGATAATGTATCCAAAATACCAAAAACTGTACGCATTTCGGTTATCCCTTTCGTTCCGATCATTGAATTCCCAATCACATTCCCGATCTGGTTTAGTTTTTCCTCATTATTTCCATTTAATTGAAGGATTGGTTGCAGTTTATTGACGGCATCCTGTGATACACCTTTCTGTAATAATTCCTCATTTACTTTTTCCAATCCGATTTTATCCAGTTTGTCGATGGCAACTGTGATGTCAACTATCCGATCCGCCTCACCTATTGTTTCGGCAATGCCAGCCAGAATTTTACGATTATTCATTTTTAAAACAACCTTTATCCCAAGTTTAAGATAAACCTGATCTACGATTTGGATTAATTCAACTTCGTTCATCAGGGAGTTGGAACCAATAATGTCCACATCGCACTGATAAAATTCGCGGTAACGTCCTTTTTGGGGACGGTCGGCCCGCCATACCGGTTGTATCTGGTACCGTTTAAAGGGGAAAACGATATCATTTTGGTAATGAACTACATATCTTGCAAATGGAACAGTAAGATCGTATCTCAAACCCTTTTCGGATATTTTTGTACTAAGCTTTAAACTGTTTGACTTGTCGATTTCGATAGGATCGATATTTGCAAGGTAATCCCCGGAATTTAATATTTTGAATAGAAGTTTATCTCCCTCTTCACCATATTTCCCCATCAGGGTGGTAAGGTTTTCCATTGCAGGGGTTTCAATCTGTTGAAATCCAAAGAGTTTAAAAACACGCTTGATCGTATCAAAGATATAGTTCCGCTTCGCCATTTCGGATGGTGAGAAGTCGCGGGTCCCTTTGGGGATTGAGGTTTTTTGTGCCATCTGATCAAATTAAAATGTAAGGTGCAAAATTAGGTATTTTATCCAAAAAAAAGAGGTTGCCAATGATGGCAACCTCTTATATGGTAAATAGTAAGATAATCAATTAAATACATAACGGATCCCCAATTGAATGCCATAAGTTCCGGCAACAGAGGTTGGATCTTTAAATGAAGTTTTTACATATTCTCCATTGATTTTCTGCATTGACACTTTCAACATTCCGGTTGTAGCATCT
The DNA here is from genome assembly GCA_037128295.1 of Mariniphaga sp. Taxonomy (GTDB): domain Bacteria; phylum Bacteroidota; class Bacteroidia; order Bacteroidales; family Prolixibacteraceae; genus JAAFHB01. Next base: position 26,452 of record JBAXWR010000065.1, on the reverse strand, counting down.
TTTCCAACAACTGTAAGTGGCGAACCAGATACTAAACTCTGGCTCAAACCCCAGCTTGAATTCAATAAGTTTGAGAAGTTGATAATGTCAACAGACAATTGAATTTTATTGGTGCTGTTCCCAAATTTCATTTTGAAATCCTGCATCAACCGAACATCAAAACGGCTGTTCCAGGGAAGGTAAGCTCCGTAGCGTTTCATATATTCCCCAGCGTGTTTTGAAAGGTATGGATCCTGTGCCGCAAACACAAAATAAGCATCTGCGTCGGCCTGGGTTGCCCATAAAAGTTCACTTTGATCTTTAGGAATATACATCAACTCGTGGGTTGAAGTTCCATCCTTGTTCATATCGCCATAATAGAGGTAAGAATAAGCACCACCCTGATAACCCGAATAGAATACGGAAATGCTTGTAGCAAAATTCTTTGCATACTCGACAGAGTAATTCAATTCGGCAATTACCCGGTGTGGAGTATTATTCGATGTCAGACCTGTTTCAGGATCATTCAATGAATTCTGAATCTGACGGTACTGCCATGCTGAGAAAGGGTCAGATCCAGTCTTTCCTGTTACTTCATGACCAGTGCTACGGGAATAACCAATCATTCCACTAATGCCATACACTTTTGGAAGATCCAATTGGGCCGAGAAGGAGAATCCATCACCTTTATTTGTATTGCGCATTACAACAACATTCTGAAAGGTTTTATTATAATACCTATCGGCATTGGTATTATTCGACCAATAAGGACGGGTATAAGGACCCTCTTTAATTGTGGAGGCAGCCTCATTAAAGTTGATATTGTCGAAATAAACAGAATTGATGTCTTTTGTATAAATACCGTCAACAGATAATTGCATATTGTAAGGCAATTTTATATCAACGCCTAAACTTGTACGCCAAACTTGAGGCAATTTAAAATTTTTGTCAATAGCAGCAATTTTGCCCCCAATCACGTTCTTGCTTGGAAAGATATCCGCAATTGCAGGGTTAGTCAAAAGTTTACTTGCGTCAGCTTCGAATGGGATACGGGCAAGTTGGGCTTTGCTCGCAGTTCCACCGCTTTGATTGACTACAAACTGGTATTGTAACATCCCACTATTTGTAGGTTGGTTAGTAAACCAAACAAAAGGTATCCTTCCGGTGAAAATACCTGTTCCACCACGTACTTTAAGACTTTTATCTCCCTTGATATCCCAGTTAAAACCTAAACGGGGAGACCATAGTACTTTTACAGTAGGCCAGGTGGATAAATCAACTTCTTCATTTTGTTTGAATTTCTGACCTGTTACTCCAGGATTATCCACGGCACCATCAAGATAAATCGGAACATCCATACGAATACCGGCAGTTACCTTCAAATTGTCCATAGCCTGCCATTCATCCTGGGCATAAGAAGAAAATTGTCCAAAAGAAAGTTTTGCTGCCGGATCGGTATAACCATTGATCGGATACGTATATGCGAAATTGATTGGATCATAGGTGTCACTATAAACCTTGTTTGATCCGTCAGAATTTAATCCAACACCATTAATATAATTCTTGAATGATGGAAGGTCTTTAAAGCGATAGTACCCTGTACCCTGTCGAAGATAACTATTCGCGAAATACTGGTTTTCGTAAGAAAGTCCAAAAGTAAATGTGTGATTTTTAAGGGAATAGGTCGCATTATCAGTAATAATCAATGTATTGTTGTCAACATTGTTCATATATGAAAACAATTCATATCCGGCGGACATATAAACAGTTCCTACAGCAGGGTCACCCGACATAATATCAATAAATGGGAAAGGGGTACTTTTACTTGAGCGGGGTTGGTTATATTTTGTATATGCGATCAACAATTTGTTTTGTACACCTTTGAATTTACTGTTCAACTCTGCAGTCAACGAATTGAGGGTGCTTGTGTTTGAATATTGTGAATTTTCAAAAGACATACCTCCCAGTAAAGAATGGCGTCCATAACCCGTACTTGAATTAATGGATGGGCTTGCATCGCCACTGTTACTTGGTCTGAAAATCGCAGAACTCTCTGAATAATTATAACGGACAGTTAATTTGTTGTTATCGTTAATGTTCCAGTCAATCTTAGCCAACAATTTATTGTTCTTCTCATTATCACCGCCCCAGTTTTCATAACGCCCGGTTTCGTAACCAAGTTTACTTTTCAAAAATGCAGAGAAATCCGTTAGGTCAGATCCCAAAACCCTGTTGTTTACATTAGGGTCTGAAGAAGTTGTCCCGTTACCTGCCAATAAAGTATTTCCCGGTGTCAAAGTATTTTCCGACTCACCGCTCATAAAGAAGAAAAGCTTATTCTTTATGATTGGACCACCTACATTAAAACCAAAGACCTTCTTTGAAGATTGACTAACTGTTAATGTATTGTCCCTTACCTTCGTACCGTTAAAGCTTTGATCACGGTAAAAGGAGTAGGCTGACCCTTTAATTGTGTTTGTCCCACTCTTTGTTACAGCGTTGATCGCAGCACCGGTGAAGTTTGATTGTGTTACGTCATAAGGGGCTACAGCAACCTGTATTTCTTCAATTGCATCCATTGATATAGGTTCGCCTGAAACACCTGGCATATTACCTGATGAAAGGCCAAAATTATTGTTGAAGTTGGCACCGTCAACTGTTACATTGGTCATATAGGACTCACGACCAACATACGAACCGCCACCAGTCGAGAAAGGGGAAAGTTTGGTATAATCGCCTAAACTCCGGTTCATCGATGGAATCAATTCCATACTGCGTGAATTAATGTTCGTAGCAGCACCTGTTTTTTCGTTCGAGAAAGCAGATGGCTTAATACCAACAACTGTTACTTCCGCAACCTGGGTGGTGCTCTCTTTTAAGTTTGTATTCAGAACAAAAGTTTCACCTAAAGAAAGGTTGATTTCCGTTAAAGTAGATTTTGCATAACCAACGAAGGATATTTCCACTTTGTAGGGCCCACCAGTTCGCATACCCTGTAGCGAGAAGCGACCATCCGAATTGGTAATTGTTCCATACTGTGTACCTGAAGGGACATGTACAGCCAAAACTGCTGCACCGGGAAGACTTTCATTGTTCCCTGTAATCTTACCACTCATGCCAGAGGTGGTTACCTGCCCCAGAGTAGTTAAGACCATTCCTGTAAATACAAGAACAGTCAAAAAGAGTTTTTTAAAATTGTTTTTCATTAAGGATTATTTTATATTAAAGTACAAATTGTTTTTTTATGATTATTTTCAAGCTTTATTTTTTTTTGCTTTTAATCTGTATTGATAACTGGCAAATAATAGAATCTCTAAAACGATTATTTAGTTTACCGATTACAAAAACGTAAATTTCCCGCCAAAATTAAACATACAAAATCATTTCATACTTGATCTGTATCACCCTGAGTATTCATTTTATTAACTTATGTGTCGCTTTTTATTAACAATCTTTTAAAATAATTAACAATTCATTTGCAAAAGACTTTAATCCATTGAATTTTAACCTACTAGGCTCAATAGAATTTTAATTAATTAATATTTAGGTAGTTACATATTAGATTAGAATTTCTGCCGAATTTTTGATTTGAATTTGTATTTTTGCACCAATTGTTACAACGATATTCGCATGGTAGAAAACAAATATCAACAACTTGTATTGAAATATGGTTTTGTAAACGAACCGGTACCAGTTAATACCGATCTTTTGAAAGAGATCGACAAATTAAAACGCTCAAAAAATGCTGTAATACTAGGGCATTATTATATTTCGTCAGAGCTTCAGGATATCAGTGATATTCTCGGGGATTCGTTGGCCCTTGCCCAACAGGCACAAAAGACCGATGCTGATATTATCTTATTCGTTGGTGTCCATTTTATGGGTGAAACAGCCAAAATTCTCAATCCAGGTAAAAAAGTGATCGTCCCGGATCTGAACGCTGGATGCTCTCTGGCTGAATCAGCACCTGCTTTGCCATTTTTAACGTTTAAAAACAATCATCCGGAGCATAAGATCATCTCTTATATCAATTGTTCGGCAGAAATAAAGGCGCTTTCAGATGTGATTGTTACCTCTTCAAATGCAATGAAGATTGTCGAATCGTTTCCCAAACAACAACCATTGATTTTTGCCCCTGACAAAAATCTGGGCAATTACATCAATTCGGTAACTGGAAGGGAAATGGTGCTCTGGGATGGTGCTTGTATGGTACATGAAAAATACTCGCTTGAAAAGATTGTTGATTTAATGGAACAACATCCTGATGCTGAGTTTATTGCTCATCCTGAATGTACACAACCGGTTTTAATGGTTGCCAACTTTATCGGTTCGACAACAGCCTTGCTGAATCACGTTTCAAAAAGTAAAGCTTCAAAATTTATTGTGGCAACTGAAAGTGGTATTCTTCATCAGATGCAAAAGTTTAATTCGGAAAAAACATTTATTCCAGCTCCTTCGACTGACTCGACTTGCGGTTGTAACGATTGCAGTTATATGAAATTAAACACATTACAAAAATTATACCTTGCTATTAAATATGAGCAGCCCGAAATATTGTTAGATCAAACGATTCTCGAGAAAGCAAAAATCCCGATCCTTCGGATGCTTGAACTCTCCAGATAATTATGAAAACAACATTACACAACTGTTTTCAATGATTTTGCATCTTATTATGGTATAAAATTATTTTCTTTGCAATATGAAATTTACCGACTCATTTGCATCTTGAAAAGAATTAAATTTACAATCGGGATTGGTAAAATCGAAAAAATATAAAATATTGATGAGAAAAATTAAACAGTTTTTATTCCTTTCCTTGCTCCTATCGGGGATGATTTACAGTTCGTGTAAAAAGAGTACCTCCACGGATACCACAACAACGACTGTAGCAGGTGTAGGTGAGTATATTGGTACGGTTGTAGTCCACGCGAAATCGGATACAATGTTGACCTATTTTCTGTCCAAAAATTACAACAGGATCACAGGGTCCCTTGAATTATACACTTCGGACGAAATTGATTTCGGTAAATACCTTGCCAACCTTAAATCGGTTACAGGTTCTGTCAAGCTTTACAAGATAAGAAATAACGACCTCTCTTTTTTATCAAATGTCACAAAGATCACAGGGGATCTCCAGATTTCGGCATGTCCAAACCTGACATCCCTTTCGGGATTATATAAGCTTGATACCTTATCTTATGGTTTGATTATCGAAAATAATCCCAAGATTAAGAATTTGCAAGGACTGGGACTTGTTACAACAATGACCAATCTGACTGTAACCAATAATGCTGCCCTCCAATCATTGGTAGGTTTAAGTAACCTGACCTCATTGACAGGAAATATTTCTATCGGAGAAAACCCTGTACTTGAATCTGTGAATGGTTTAGGAAACCTTGCGACAGTAGCATCAAATATACTCATGTACAACAATCCTCAGCAAGTGAACCTTTATGGTTTAAACAGCTTAAAAGGGATCACTGGAAATCTGACCCTTTCAGGTTTGCCATCTCTTACTGATATTACTGCCCTAAGTTCTGTGGATGATACGATTACATCAATTATTATTTCCGGTTGCAACCATTTGACCGATTTGAATGGGCTTAATAAATTACCGAAGATTTCTAAAGACCTCAGGTTGGTAAGTTGCAATGAATTAACTAATTTACAAGGACTTACAAAAATTGATACAATTGGTGGGACAATTGAATTAAGTAAACTTCCCGCATTCAGGTCGTTTTCCGGACCTACAGCGCTTAAAGGCATTAGAAAGGACCTGCGCGTAGTAGAGTGTAATGCATTGACGTCCCTTGACGGCCTGACAAAATTGGACAGTATTAACGGAAGCCTTGTTTTGGATGACAATTTAAATCTGAAAAACCTAAAAGGGATCGACATCCTTAAGGTGGTCAGGGGAAATGTTGAAATCCTGAATAATGAAAACCTCGCATCCCTTGATGGGATGGATTTTATATCGACCATTTCGGGAAACCTTGATGTTTATTACAATCCAAAACTTACAAGCTACTGTGCAATTAAATCTTTGACGTTGACTAAGTTTGCCTACATTGGGTTCAATGGTTATTCTCCGACACTGACACAAATAAGAGGAGGGAGTTGCTCCAAATAAAAACAAAATAAAATAGCCACCTTTACAGGTGGCTATTTTATTTTGTTAAACAGGTAATCTATTATTCTATAACTTCAGTCCAATGATATGGATCAGGTTCGATGCCATATTGAATACCGCGAAGTTTTTCATAAAGTTGAACGCTTATTTTCCCAGGCTCATTTCCATACACATATTCAATGTTTTTGTCGGCGTCAAGAACCCTTTTGATTGGTGAAATTACTGCCGCAGTTCCACAGGCCCCAACTTCATCAAATTCAGCCAATTCCTCTACGGCAATTTTTCGTTCTTCAACCTTCATTCCCATATCGGCAGCCAATTGCCTTAAACTCATATTCGTAATAGAAGGAAGTATCGAATCCGATATCGGTGTTACATATGAATTGCCTTTAATCCCGAAGAAATTTGCAGGGCCACATTCGTCAATGTACTTTTTTTCCCTTGCGTCAAGGTACAAAACCGCAGAAAAGCCTTCATCATGTGCGCGATGACCCGCAACAAGACTTCCTGCATAATTGCCACCTACTTTGATTTTACCTGTTCCGAGTGGGGCTGCCCTGTCGTATTCACGGTAAATCACCAGATCGGTAGGTTTAAATCCTTCTTTAAAATAAGGCCCTACCGGCATTACCATTACCATAAAAAGATATTCGTCAGAAGGTTTAACCCCAATTTGAGGACCTGTGCCAATCAGTAAAGGACGAACATATAACGATGCCCCTGAATCAAATGGAGGAACAAAAGCTTCGTTCATTTTCACAACTTTTCGAACTGCTTCAGTAAACAAATCCGTAGGGACTTCTGCCATCATAATCCCCTGTGAAGAGCGTTGCATCCTTTTGGCATTCTCCTCCATCCTAAAAACCCTGATTTTCCCGTCTTTTCCCCTAAATGCCTTCAATCCTTCAAATGCTTCCTGACCATAATGAAAGGTAGTAGCCGCAATATGCAACGACACATTCTCAGAATCAGACACTTCCAATTCTCCCCAATGACCATTTTTATACCAGCAACGGATATTATAATCTGCTTTACTATAACCAAATCCCAGGTTTTTCCAATCGATAGTTTCCATAGCTTATATTTTATTCTATTATAATTCGGTTTGCTAAAATACAATTAATCTGTCAACAGCCAAAGAACAATTATCAATCACAACACTGAAGTGGGAGAATGAAATTCACAATAATTTTTTTATTAACCGAAATATCAACAATTGGAATAAAACAAGCAAGCTTTAAACGCTTCTATGTATTTATAATACAATTAGTTAACTAACTATTTTAAACTACAAAAACAGATTTTTGTCCGTAATAATTGACCAATGCGAATATTTTTTTTTTAATCCTTTTATTGGTTGAAAAATAACCTTAAAATCTATTTAAATTTAATATACATTTGCAAAGTTTTATACACGATAAAGTAAGTGTAAAAGCCTGATATTCTGAATAATGTAATCATTTTTCTTAACTTGGAACGTAGAGTAGAATAATTTTCAATGAAAACAGGAAATACCGTGATAACGCCTTTAGTTTCGGAAGAGGCATCCGCATCCGAACCCCCGGTTCCTATCGTGCCGCGTGGAATATTCACACTATTTAATAACAGCCTGCAGCATTCCCAAACCTTTCCTTGTGATGATTCAGTAAGTAGTTTTATGAATAAAAATTACTTTGGAGCAACTGAACGGGATTGGAACAATTGGAATTGGCAGATTAAAAACAGTATTTACACCTCAGAGAGGCTTAAAGAGATATTTGGAGAGTCGTATGAGAATGTGATCAGTTCATTACCTGAAAATCATCTGCCTTTTCGGATTACGCCCTATTTTGCCTCTCTTTTAAGCCGGTTTGCCTCCGATCATCCACTTTTCAGAACAATGATCCCGGCAAAAGAGGAACTCAAAACAGGCAGTGGGGAAAAAAATGACCCACTTGATGAGGAATGTGACACTCCTGTACCGCATATTGTCCATCGCTATCCCGATAGGGTATTATTTACCGTTACCGGATTTTGTGCTGCCTACTGCCGCTATTGTACCAGAAGCCATATGGTTGCAAAAGATAATAAGAGTCACGTGTCCACACAAAGTTGGGATATCGCGATAGATTATATCAGAAGACACGAGCAAATCAGGGATGTCCTTATTTCAGGTGGCGACCCGCTTACTTTATCCGACAACAGACTTGAGTACCTGTTATCCCAACTTAGGGCTATTCAACATGTTGAAATAATAAGGATCGGCACCAAAATACCGGTGGTTCTGCCAATGAGGATTACCAATAACCTGGTTAAAATGATTAAAAAATATCATCCGGTCATGATGAGCCTTCATTTCTCCCATTTTGATGAATTGAGTATCGAAACGAAAGAGGCATGTAACAGGCTTGCTGATGCGGGGATACCACTTGGCAGCCAATGTGTCCTTTTAAAGGGTGTTAATGATTCCGTAGAGACCTTCAAAAAGTTAAATCACGAATTGTTAAAAGTGCGTGTCAGGCCATACTATATCTATCAATGCGACTTAATTCCCGGTTCTGCCCATTTTCGCACCGAAATAAAAAAAGGCATCGAAATTATTAAAGGGCTTAGAGGTTACACAAGCGGGTACGCAGTTCCCCATTTTGTAATAGATGCACCTGGTGGAGGAGGGAAAATCCCACTTCTACCAGAATCTATAAAGAGTATTGACGAAAATGGAATTACCTTAATCAATTATGAAGGGAAAGAGTATTTTTATCCTGAAAAAATATAATCCGAAACTGGAAATATGTTAAAAATAGGCTTAACCTTTGATCTCAAAGAGGATTATCTGAAGCTTGGATATTCAACCGAAGAAGTTGCAGAGTTTGATACTGTCGATACCATTGATGCTCTCGACCAGGCAATTTCAGCATTAGGTTTTGAGGTAATCAGGATTGGCAATATTTTCAGTCTCGTGAATTTTCTAAACTCCGGGAACAGATGTGACCTTGTTTTCAATATATGTGAAGGGATGTTTGGCATAGCAAGGGAAGCCCAGGTACCCTGCCTCCTTGATGCGTATCAGGTTCCATATGTTTTCAGCCAGCCCGATGTATTGAACCTCACCCTTGATAAGGGACTGACAAAACTGATTGTTCAACAGGCAGGATTCCCTACTGCTAAATTTAAAACCATTTCATATCTATCTGAATTGCAATTAGTTGATTTGAAATTCCCTTTATTTGTAAAACCTGTGGCTGAAGGAACAAGCAAGGGTATTGATGGTTATTCGTTGGTTCATGATCAGGAACAATTGACTGAGTCGGTGAAATACCTTTTGGAAACCTTTCATCAACCTGTTTTAGTTGAAAATTTCCTTCCGGGAAGGGAGTTTACAGTTGGCATTACAGGTAGCGGTCATGATACAAAAGCATTAGGGACTATGGAGATTATTTTAAACGACCGGGCTCCACACCCAATTTACTCCTATTCGGTTAAGAAAGATTGGGAAAAATATGCAAGTTACCAGATTGCCAATGATCCGGTTGCCATCAAATGCGCCGAACTTGCAGTTGAAATCTGGAAATTGATCAAAGGCAAAGATGCAGGGCGCATCGATTTCAGGTTAGATTCTGACGGAAATCCCAATATGATCGAAGTGAACCCATTGGCGGGTCTTAATCCAACCTATTCCGATCTTCCAATCCTTGCCAGATTAAACGGGGTTCCATATGAAACACTCATCTCTGAGATTATGAGTTCTGCGGTCAAACGATTTGATTTAATGGTGCGACAATGAAAAACATTCTTATACTTCACAATCCAGTTAACGACACATCAAAAGAGGATGAACTTGATGTATTGGAGCAGGCTGAACTGATCGAAAACGCGCTCACAGAATTAGGATATAATTATCAAAGAGCAGCTTTTGACCTGAATACCAACAACTTATCATTAACAATCCAGGATCAGTCAATTGATATGGTTTTCAACCTCGTTGAGACGGTCAATAACCGTGGTAAATTCAGCTACGTCGCTCCTGCCCTACTTGAATTGTATGGGATACCGTTTTCAGGATCAGGTGCAGAAGCCGTTTTATTGACAACAGACAAAGTATTGTGCAAAACCCTCCTCCGTTTTCATCATATTAATACTCCCGAATGGACAAAAGAACTTGAAGACCTGATCCCGGAGAAATACTACATTGTCAAACCAATCGATGAAGACGGATCGGTGGGAATCGACGATGCCTTAATAACGCAGGGGGAGAAAATCAAGGAGATCCAAGAAGGGTTTTTTGCTGAAGAATATATTCATGGGCGCGAATTCAATATTTCGGTAATCGGAGGAAAGAGCGGGTATGAGGTTATGCCTCCTGCGGAGATGTGTTTTTCGGAAGAGTATTACGAAACAAAGCCCAGAATTCTTGGATACAAGGCCAAATGGGAAGAATCCTCCCCTGAGTATCTCAACACAACAAGGAGTTTCCAGTTTGAAGATACAGATAGTGAATTACTTAGCAAATTAAAAGAAATCTCAGGTAAATGCTGGGAGATATTTGGTCTGAACGGATATGCCAGGGTTGACATTAGGGTTGGCGGGGACAACATTCCTCAGGTAATCGAAATAAATGCCAATCCATGCATAGCACCGGAAAGCGGGTTTATTGCAGCCTGTGAACAATATGGACTGACGAAAACTGAAGTTATTAACAGAATTATTAAAGCATCGGAAAAATCATGAAACAACAATTCAAATCAATGGCTTTCAGAAAAATGGTCGTACCAAGCGATGTGATGAGTGTTACCCGTATTCTAAAATCGACCGGTTTTTTTAAACCACACGAAATCGATGTGGCCATTGAACTGATAGAGGAACGTTTAAAAAACGGGGAAGGCTGTGGTTATCTTTTTTACTTCCTCGAAATCGAAGGTCGTACTGTCGCTTATGGTTGTTACGGAGAAATTCCATGTACAATAAAGAATTACGATTTATATTGGTTGGCCGTCGATGGAAGTCTGAGGGAAAAGGGGTTAGGCAGGGTTTTACTTGAAAAAATTGAGTCGGAAATTAAATCTCATTCCGGAAGAGGAATTTACATCGAAACCTCTAACAAAGAACAGTATTCCCCTACAATTGCTTTTTATGAAAAGTGCAATTACAAACAAATTGCGGTTTTCGAAGATTTCTATGATTTGAATGACAACAAAGTTGTTTTTTACAAAAAGCTTTGAATATCAGATAATTACAATTCTTCATAGGTGGTATCCTGAATCGGTGAACCTCTATAAGTTTCCTTGGCAGCTTTGGATTTTCGCAAAATAAAAAGTTCAGAAATCCCGTTCAGGATCAGTATGACCCCCAGGAATGAAAGAATTGCTTCAGACCCTTTAAAAGGATCGGTAAATAAAAATGCACCTCCTGCCAAAGTCAAAATAGCAATTATAAGAAAAAGCCAAGACCAGATTGATTTGGAGAGGGTACTTAATGCCCCCATTAATTGGGCAAATCCCATCATCAACAATAAAATTCCCAAAAAGACAACGAACACCTTAACCATTGCTTCAGGGGAGGAGATAAATATTAGACCAAACAAGATATTGAAAATACCTTGAAATGACCAAACATTATTTTGAGTTCCAGCTTTCTTGATATTTGTCATAATCATGGTGATCAATCCTTTAAGGCAAAGCATTGATCCAATGATAATTAAAACAGCCGGCATTGTTAATCCCGGGACAAAAAGAAAAACGCAACCGATGGTAACGGTCAGGATACCCCGGAAAACCGAGGTTCTGGTGTTTGGTGTAAAAATATTTCTCATGACGAATTAATATTGAATTAAGAATCTCCCCAAAGTACGAAGTTAATTCAAAAAATTAATAATCTATGATTTGCTTTTGATTTTCCATTAAAAGCATTAATTTGTGACCCAATTAAAAGCATACTATTGGAACACTCATTAATTGTAAGATCCACCAACCAGATAATATTTACCAGTGATCAGCACTGGCTATATCCTCTTTTCGAACTTGAAGATTATTTGGAAAACAATAAGTTACCGGCTAAAGATCTTTACCTTACAGATAAAATAGCAGGGAAGGCAGCAGCTTGCCTTATCGTCAGGCTTGGGATAAAACAATGCCACATCGAATTATTAAGTGAACGGGCGATACCTGTTTTTAAGTTACATGGTATCCACTTCACTTACGACCAACTTGTCGATCACATTCAATGCCGGACAGAAGACCTGATAACCGACAAAATGAATATTGATGATGCCTGGCTTTTTTTGCGGAAACGTGCAGGAAGGGTTCAAGGTCTTTCGGTTAAATTGGATAATGTTACTGTAAGAAACGAAGGTAAGTTAGTGATAAGTCAACTTGATCTTGAGTTGGGACGTGGGGAACAATTGGTCATTCATGGCGCAAACGGTGCAGGTAAAACTACTCTCCTCAAGGCAATTTTGGGACTTATTCAATTATCTGAAGGGATAATTAAGGTTGGGGAATACCTTGTTGGAAGCAATCTCTGGAAACAGCATAGAAGTGTGATTGGCTATGTACATCAGGAAACGGTAAAGAACAATTTTCCGATTTCGGCAGGAGAAGTTGTTCAGATTGGTTTGGGAACAACTTCCATTTCGAAAAGCGAAAATGAATACCGGGTTGAAGTCGCCATGCGCCGTACAGGTTCATTTCATTTGGTCAATCAACCTTACCTTACCTTATCAGGTGGCGAAAAGCAACGTGTTTCGTTGGCCAGGTGTTTGTGCCAGAATGCCAGGGTATTTTTAATGGACGAACCAACATCGTTTCTTGATCAGCAAGGCCGCGAAGATTTATTGACGTTGCTACATGAATTAAGCCGGAATGAGGCACCAACAATGATTTTGGTTTCTCATGAACAAACCTGGACAGATCAATTGAACTGGCAAGGCAAGGAATTGAGAGGAGGCAGGTTATGGTAGAAATGCTTTCGCTCCCACCCATTCTGAAGGGATTGATCGTTCTCGCAATAGCAGGGCTAACCTTCCCAATTACAGGTGTTTATCTTTTCCGTTTAAATCTCTTGCCATTGCGGTTTATGTTGATGCATGGAGCCATACTTGGAGGTGCGGTAGCACTGGCATTACAAATCAACCCTTTTTGGACAACCATCGCAATCAACCTGCTGCTTGTTCTGTTTATGGCCAAAACTTCAAGGTCCATGAAAGCAGATGTAGGACAAATAAGTACTTTTTTTATGGTGATCTCCATTTCATTGGCCTTTATTTTTATTTATAAATTCAACGTACCAGCGAAAGATACCCTGACATTGCTTTGGGGAAACTTGTTTACCCTTAGCTGGTTTGAGGTTATTGGAATCGGGTTCTTTGCCTTGGTTTTGGTCGGGTTTCAATATTTCTTCCGTCGGCAACTAAGGGCACTTTTTTTTGATCGGGAAATCGCTTTTACATCTGGGATCAACGAAAACCGCCTCTATTATTCTGTCATATTTCTGACTGCCATAACGGTAGCTCTTGCGATGAAACTTATTGGTGCATTGTTACTTGATGCGATTTTGCTTTTACCGCCGATCATTGCCTCTTTTCAGGCAAAAAGTTTGAAAGGGATGATTTTGGGTTCTGCCATCTGGGGATTGGCTTTTGCCACGGGAGGATTTCTTCTTTCAATTGCGATTGATATTCCTGCAAGTTCCTCGATTGCTGCATTGGCATCGTTGGCTTTTATTGTTATTTACCTCACACGAAAAAAATGAAATTCACTCTATTCGCACTATTCATCTGCTTAAACCTGATGTCGTGCAGTACAAAAAAAACAAATTCAGTAACAGTTGTAGCAACAACAAGTTGGACTGCGGCTTATGCGATGGCTGCCGGGGCCACTGACGTTACGGTATTGGCACCCTACGAAATGGTCCATCCAAGTGAGTACGAACTCCGTCCGGGTGATATCGTTAGATTGAACGCATCGAAATTAATCGTTTATGCAGGTTATGAGGTCATTGTTTCGCAGTTAAAAACCGGGCTCAACCTTCCTGATGACAAAATGGTGAAGATCGCCACAAGCTATAATTACGAAGAGATCAGTAATTCGGTTATGATGATTGCGGTTAAACTTGGGACTGAACAAACTGCAATCAAAAACCTTAAAGAAATAAAGGACTTACTTCTGAAGGGTAAAGAAGAAGTGAAGAAATCAGGTATTGATACAATGACGGTTTTGGTCCATTTTTTTCAGGAGTCGTTTGCAAAAGAGATGGGAATTGCTCCGTCTGTTGTTTTTGGGCCGGCACCACCCGAACCTAAACAAATCCTACAAATGTCACAGACCAATTCAACCTTAATTCTGGACAATGCCCATAGTCCTGTCGGAGGGCCAATCAAGGAGATCCTTAAGAATAGCAAATACAGGTTGTTATTGAACTTTCCAGGACTTTACAATACGCGCACCATTGCAGATGTGATCCGGTACAATACATTGCAGATTACTTCCGGGAAATAAAGCTTTGACAAGGTTGATGAAAAATTCCTGTCGGAAAATTTTGAACCTGATCCTGTATATTAGAAAATCAATGTAAATTTGCAGACTTAATTAAAAGATTTTTAACAATTACTATGGGACGCGCATTCGAATACAGAAAGGCCAGAAAAATGAAACGTTGGGGATCGATGGCCAGAACATTCACCAAGATCGGAAAAGAGATCGCCATTGCGATAAAATCTGGTGGACCTGATCCGACATCCAACTCTAGGTTACGTGTATTGATGCAAAATGCAAAGGCTGCCAGTATGCCTAAGGAAAATGTTGAGCGTGCAATCAAAAAAGCGACCTCAAAAGACCAGACAGATTACAAAGAGGTGGTTTATGAAGGTTATGCACCTCATGGGATTGCCGTCCTTGTTGAAACCGCAACCGACAATACTACACGGACAGTTGCCAATGTCAGGAGCTATTTCAATAAATGTGGTGGGTCTCTTGGGACATCAGGGTGTGTCGAGTATTTATTCGAACACAAATGCCAATTCAAGGTAAAGTACAAAGAAGGTGTTGACATTGAAGAACTTGAACTGGAAATGATCGATTTTGGAATTCAGGAAATTTTCGCCGAAGAAGAAAATATCATTATTTATGGCGATTTTGAAGCCTTTGGGCCTATCCAAAAATACATTGAAGAAAACGGTTTTGAAATCGTAAATGCTGAGTTTGAAAGGATTCCATCAGAAACTAAAGAATTATCGGAGGAGCAAATCGCCGATGTTGAGAAGCTTCTTGAAAAGCTTGAAGATGACGAAGATGTAACAAATGTATTCCATAATATGAAGGATTAGTCAAAATTCCATTTAATTCAGACAATATTTAGTTACTCGATCCCTGTTTGTTTGTTTAACATTGTATCAGAAAAGGATAACAAATATATATAATATTAAAAGCATCCTTTCACACGCTGAAAGGTTATTTAGGTTAGGTTTAGGTTAGGTTAGGTTTAGGTTAGGTTTGGCAAGGGGTCTCTCGACCCCTTGCTTTTTTTATATAGGTCAATCCTCCGAAAGCAAAAGCTGTTTACCTCTCTCAAGATTTTCGATTTGTTTCTGCGTCAGTTTTGGGTATTCAATACCAAGCGACTCAAGCTTTTCATTAATTATTTGTGATACTGTTATTTGCATAAACCATTTGTGATCAGCCGGAATAATGTGCCACGGAGCAATCTCTGTTGAGGTATGCAAAAAAGCCTGCTCGTAAGCCAAATGGTAATCGTTCCAGAACTTCCGTTCAACTACATCACGATCAGAAAATTTCCAGTTTTTTTCAGTGTCCCCTATCCTTTTGAGGAAACGCTTTTTCTGTTCCTCCTTTGAAACATTCAAAAAAAACTTCAGCACGATTGTCCCATTATTGACAAGGTATTTTTCAAAGTTGTTGATGTCGGAATAACGCTGCAACCAGAAAGAATTGTCAGGCCCCGATTTACCATAATCATGCGGCAGTTTTTGATTGATAAGGATTTCAGGATGTACCCTTGTAATTAGGACCTCCTCATAATATGACCTGTTAAAAATCCCGATATCTCCCTTGGCAGGGGTAACCCTCATACACCGCCATAAGTAGGTATGGTCGAGTTCTTCATCCGACGGGGCTTTGAAACTTGTCACATTGCATCCCTGTGGGTTAATCCCCGACATGACATGCTTGATGGTACTGTCTTTACCGGCAGCATCCATGGCCTGAAAAATAATCAATACCGCATATTTGTCCTGGGCATAAAGAATATCCTGATACTTGGAAAGCATCTTGACACCTCTCGCCAATTCTTCCTCGGCATCCTTTTGATTACCGAATGAGTTGGTTTCACTGGTAGAGAAATCCGATAATTTCATACCCTGATCCGGATGGAAAATGTACTTATTGTATTTCATAATCAATTGATTGAATATAAGATGATAAATATACGATTTTAATCAATTCAATTCAGAAATTAGCTTAAATATTTATAAAAATACAATCTCGATTTTTATCGACCTAACAGTTTTGAGGGCATATTCTTTCTTTGAATCACTGCAAAAGCCAGATGCAAGTTGCCAATTGCCAGATGCTTTTTCACACCCAAACATTATAGGTTCATTTTGTTTATCTTTGCAGACAGTCCATCAAAACAACTAAAATGTTAGATCAATTAACCATATGTGCAATTTCGACCCCTCCGGGAATCGGAGGAATTGCAGTAATCCGTCTTTCCGGCAGGGAAGCTTTCCAAATTGCCAACAAAATTTATAAATCACCATTGGAAAAGAAAAGATTAATTGACCAACCCGCCAACTCACTTCATTTCGGTACAATAGTTTCGGACGAGGTTGTCATTGACGAAGTCGTTGTCGGTCTGTTTAAAGCACCACATTCTTTTACCGGCGAGGATATTGTCGAAATTTCGTGCCATGGTTCCATTTACATTCAGCAGCAGATCCTACAATTGTTGATATCAAAAGGAGCAAGGCTTGCCAGGCCAGGAGAATTTACCCAAAGGGCATTTCTGAATGGCAAAATGGACCTGTCACAAGCAGAAGCTGTTGCAGACCTGATCGCCTCCGGGAATGCCGCTTCCCATAAACTGGCGATGACACAGATGCGTGGCGGGTTCTCACAGGAAATCAACCAATTAAGGGATGAATTGCTTCATTTCGCAGCAATGATCGAACTGGAACTTGACTTTGGCGAAGAGGATGTTGAATTTGCCGACCGCACTGCATTAGTTGAGCTATCGACCCGAATTGGGAAATTGCTCAAAAAACTCACCGATTCCTTTAAGTTGGGGAATGTGATCAAAAATGGGATCCCGGTTGCCATTATCGGTGAAACCAATGTGGGGAAATCGACCTTGTTAAATGCCCTTCTCAATGAAGAAAAGGCGATTGTTTCCGAAATTCATGGCACCACCCGCGATGTGATAGAAGATGTTGTAAATATTGACGGCACACTTTTCCGTTTTGCAGATACAGCAGGTTTGCGCGAAACCAATGATTCTATCGAAACCATCGGGATCGGGAGGAGCTATCACCAACTCGAAAAAGCCGAAATCGTATTGCTTGTGGCTGACATTAGCGGAGATGTTAAGTTAATCATTAATAGAATATTACAAATAAGAAAAAAAATATCTGGTCAGAAAGTCATTATCGTTGCCAATAAAATGGACGTTGCCTCACCTGATGCAATCAAAGAACTTTCAGAATTCCACCTGTTGCAAAACGAATCGATTGTATTTATTGCGGCAAAAAATAAAGCGAACATAGACCAATTGATCGAAATGATGAAGCAGTCCATTGATTTTAAATCGATTGGACCTCAGGACATTGTTGTCTCCAACGTTCGCCATTTTGAAGCCTTGACCCTGGCACTCCAGGCAATCGAACGGGTTATCGAAGGGTTAAACTCCGGCATATCAGGCGATTTTCTGGCTCAGGATATCCGCGAATGCCTCCATTACCTAGGCGAGATCACGGGCGAAATATCAACAGATGAGATACTTGGACATATCTTTAAGAATTTCTGTATTGGAAAGTAGGATAAGGAAAGAAAAATTCAAAAATAATAAATCATTAATGTGGGATTTTTCAGCTTATAAAAGCAATTTAATTTATTGCTTTTTGATTTGACGCATGTTTTATAGATAAATTTCACCTTTTCATTGTTCGTTCACGATATTTTGACCTTTTTATTAAAAAAGTTTGGCAATAACAATAACAAAGGCTATTTTGCACGTTATTATTCAATGGTTTATAGTTTGCATAAATTGAGATATTGAAAAAATAATTTCTTGTTATTGGATAAGGAAAACATGAAATAAAACCTGCATTGAATAATAAAAACTATATCAATTATTCATAAAATCAATTGGTTACATTATTGATTATGTCAACAAAATTTTTCACAAATAGCGGAGACAACACCTTATTGAATAAGTTTGAAGGCGTATTTAAATTTAATTCAGTCAATGCCTTTGATGCACTGGTTGGTTTCTTTCGGTCCTCTGGTTACTTTCGGATACAACCCTTTTTAGCGAAAGTTGAAAAAGTGCGCATATTAGTTGGAATTGATGTTGATAATTTGATAAGTGAATCAGCTCGTAAAGGCTTGGAATTCAAATTTAATGCTGAACTGACCAAAGAAGAATTAATTTCAAAGATTAAAGAAGATATTCAGGAAGCGGAATATAGTTTGGATGTCGAAAATGGAATTATTCAGTTTATCGAGGACGTTGTCAATGAAAAACTAATTATTAAAGCTCATCCAAGTCGAGAGCTTCATTCGAAGATTTATATTTTCCGCCCAGATAATTTTAACGAGCATAATTCCGGCTCTGTAATTACTGGGTCAAGCAATTTGTCTGAAGCAGGCTTGGAAAAGAACTTTGAGTTTAATGTTGAGCTAAGGGATTTTGATGATGTGGCTTTTGCCTTAAAAACGTTTGAGGAATTATGGAAAGAATCGGTTGATATTCTTCCGGCAGATCTTTCAAATCTTAAGAAATCGACCTACCTGAATGACGAGTTTACCCCATATGAGATATATATCAAATTTCTAATTGAATATTTCGGTAATAGCATTGAGTATGACCCTGAATCCATCACCGATTTACCCAAAGGATACAAGAAATTGCATTATCAGATTGATGCTGTGAATGACGGTTACAACAAACTGATACAACACAATGGATTTGTATTGGCAGATGTTGTCGGCTTAGGTAAAACCATCATTGCAACCATCATTGCTAAAAAATTCTACTTTATAAATGGTTACCGCTCCCGTATATTGGTGATTCACCCACCAGCATTAAAATACAATTGGGAAAAGACAATCCGCGATTTTGAAGTTCCCAATGTTAGTTTTATTACCAACGGTAGCCTGCATAAAATCAAATACCCCGAAGATTACGACCTAATCATTGTTGACGAAGCACACAAATTTAGAAGCGATGAATCAGAGATGTTTAACCAGTTGCAGAAGCTTTGCAAAACAGCAAGAAAACGGCCCGATGCAGAAGGTAATTCTCAAAAGAAGATAATACTTGTTACTGCAACTCCATTGAACAACAAGCCTGATGACATTCGCAATCAGTTATATCTGTTTCAGGATTCCAAAAATTCAACATTGCCTGTAGGTAACTTACAGAACTTTTTCCGTCCGTTAATTGATCGGTATAACCGACTGAAGAAATCGAAGGATAATACACACATTTCCAATGAAATTAAGAAAATATACAAAGAAATTCGCGAGAAGATTCTGGAACCAATCATTGTTCGACGTACCCGAACTGATATTAGGAATACAGAAGAATATTGGAATGACATTGTCAGTCAGGGAATTTCATTTCCCGACATTGTGCCTCCCCGACAATTGCTCTACCAGTTGGATGATCAACTCAATGAACTTTACGATAAAACGCTTTCTTACCTTAAAAATACAAATTCAGGATTGGGGTATTACCGTTATCAGGCCATCCGGTTTTTACCCAAAGAGGTAAAGGATATACTTTATAATAAACGGGCAGAGATGATTTCGGATTCCCTGGCTAAGATTATGAAAACACTTTTAGTGAAAAGGATCGATAGCAGCTTCTTTGCTTTTAAGAAAACCCTCCACCGGTTTCTTTTGGCCAATACAGCCATGAAGAAAATGTTGGATAACAACCGCGTTTTCATCGCTCCAAAATTGAATGTAAATGAGTTTGTGCTGAATGAAGAGACTGAACTACTGGAAGAGATTTTAAGACAGATGGAAGATCCTGAACAAATACAAGCCTTTTCAAAGGAGGATTTCGATATAGAGTTTATTGAAGGTATTGAGCACGACCAACAAATTTTGAAGGATTTAGACGAAGAATGGAAAAAGATCGAATATGATCCAAAGTATGATGAGTTTTTAAAACGGTTGCAAGATGGTTTATTTTCTGAATCCATCAACGACAATCATAAACTGGTAGTGTTTTCAGAATCAAAAGAGACAACTAACTACTTGAAAGATAGATTAATTGCTGACGGAGTTCAAAGAATCTTTTCGGTGGATAGTTCAAACCAAAAAGATTTGGTGGATGTTATTGCTGAAAACTTTGACGCCAATTATAAACAACAGCGAAATGACTACGATTTGGTAATTACTACAGAGGTACTGGCCGAGGGCGTAAACCTGCATCGTTCCAATGTAATCCTGAATTACGATATTCCCTGGAATGCAACACGCCTGATGCAACGAATCGGTAGGGTTAACCGCATTGGAACCGATTCATCCAAGATCTACATCTATAATTTTTTCCCAACCTCGCAGGCCGATAGTGAAATCGAACTCAATAAGAAAGCTTTTATGAAGTTGCAGGCCTTTCATTCTGCTTTGGGAGAAGATAGTCAGATTTACTCGCAGGATGAAGAATTTGAATCATTTGGATTATTTGAGAAAGTTCCTGATGAAGATCGTGATGAGAGGTTAATTTACCTCAACCATTTGAGAAGCTTCAGGGAACAGAACCCCGATTGGTTCAAGAAAATCAGGGATACAATGCCTCTTCGGGCGCGTACAGGTCGGAAACGAAAGCTAAACCACGATTGCACTATGGCCTATATCAAAAACAAGAAACGCGATTGTTTTTATTATTTGTACCCCGACTTGAAGCTTGAAGAGCTTACTTTCATTGAAGCTGCACAAATTTTCGAAGCCCATGAAACTGAGAAGCCAGTTGCATTGCATGAGAAGCACCATGAACAAATCAATCAGGCCATTGAAAGCTTCAGATCCGAAGAAAGCCTTTTGCTTTTGGGTGAAAAAGGGTCAGTTAAACTTGGCCCAAATGAACAGCGGGCAATTGCATTTGTCAACGACTGCTATCGTCTCGAATTTGCAAACGATATGGAAAAAGACCGTTTGAATGCAGCAAAAATGGCGATTCGGAACGGGCGATTCCAAAAACTTCCACGCGAAATCAACAAGTTAATTAAGGACGCGAACAAAGAGCAATATAAGTTGATAGACCGATTTTCAAAGCTCATGGATATTTTGAAAAACTATCCGTTGCTTGAACATGCCTCCGAAGAACAATCGGAAAACAAGAAGGCTAAAGTATTTTCTCCGGCTAACACACCCAAAATCATTATTTCTGAATCGTTTGTATAACCTGACATATGGAAAAAGAAACCCTGCATAATCTCCTCCGGCAAAAATATTTACGGAAAAATTGGAAAGTCATTGTTGATGCCATGTTTCCGGGTCGTGACTTTTTTGCTTACGATGAACTTGTTGATTTTACAAAGGATGCTCAATACGAATTAACGGAAAGCATTATCCGTTTTGGGAATATTGAGTTGGACGATGGAGCTTTGATCGCGCTATACGAAGTAAAACTGAAAAACGATAATCAGTCTGTCCGAATTGCGAAAAATAGGGTCGGCTTACGCAATCTGATTACTGCCGAAGTAATTCCTGGAATTGTTGACGGGGCCCTGATTTGCTACTTTCAGGAAGGAATACCAGAATGGCGGTTCTCTTTTTTCTCGAAATCAGTTTTTTGGGATGAGGAAGGAAAACAGGTGAAGAAAGAAACTCATCCGAAACGATACACTTATGTATTGGGACCACCCGAAACCGGAGAAACCTGTGTTACTCCGCGTGACCGTTTCTTTTTACTGGCCGAAAGGCAGAAACGAACGATTAAAGATGTTTTGGAAGCTTTCTCGGTCGAAAAAGTATCTAAAGAGTTCTTTGTAAGCTATAAGAAGCATTACCAGCGATTTGTGGATGAACTGATCGGTTCAACAGCATTTATTTGGGCCTTCAATAAAGAGGAAAAAACGGTCAGGGATTTTGTGAAGAAGATGTTGGGACGTATTGTGTTTCTACATTACCTACAGAAGAAAGGTTGGCTAGATGTGCCTGAAGACAAGAACTTTGGTGAAGGTCCAAAGTCGTTTATCAAAGAATTATTTGGAAAATACGACAATGCAGCATTTTATTCCACTTGCTTGATTCCGCTGTTTTTCGATACTTTAAACCATCCGAAAAATGGACATTATTCAGTCACCGGGAATAAATTTCCGTATCTAAATGGTGGACTTTTTGAACGTGATGAATTGGAGAAAAAGGGGAAAACTGATAACTTAACATTTAAGCCTGAGCTTTTTAAAGATTTATTTGAGTTTTTTGCACAGTACAATTTCACCATCGACGAAAGTACACCTGATGATTTGGATATTGGGATCGATCCCGAAATGTTGGGGCATATTTTCGAAAACCTGCTGGAGGAAAACCACGAAAAGGGTGCTTATTACACACCCAAAATGATCGTGCAGTACATGTGCCAGGAAACATTGATCCAATACCTAAAACTCCATTTGGGCGATCACAGCGAAATTGAAGAGTTTATTCGTTACAACAAGATTGGTGACCTGCACGATAAAAACAATTTCATCCGTAACCAGGCTCCCAAAATTGAAAAGTTGCTGGATGATGTAATAATCTGTGACCCTGCCATTGGCTCGGGGGCTTTCCCGATGGGGCTTTTACAGGAAATTTTCCATGCCAAGCTTGCGCTCAATTGGACAATTGCCGATAAAGCAGCGTTAAAGCGCAGGATTATCCAAAACTCCATATACGGAGTTGATCTTGACCGGGGGGCTGTTGACATTGCCCGTCTTCGTTTCTGGCTGTCGATCATTGTTGATGAGGAAGTTGAGCCGGGTGAAAAACCAGAAGCCCTCCCGAATTTCGATTACAAAATCATGCAGGGAAATTCGCTTTTTGAGTCGTTTAAAGGAATATCCCTGAAATACGAAGAACAACCGGCAAAACCTGAATTTCAGCGCAACCTTTTTGGGGAGATAATCAATCCGCAAATGAATATTTTCCAGACTATTCAGCAAGATTTGGTAAAACTTGAAAAAGATTTGTACGACCCGGCCAACAATCATCGGAAAGAGGAAATTCGAAATTCGATTGATGAATTGGTTGCTAAAACCGTTGAAAATTCAATTGCCAAAGAAGTCCAGAAGAAAGAAAAGCTGTTGAAAGAGTTTGTGGTAAACCTTTCGGCCCATCCTACCACGCAACAGCAAAAGAAACGCACGCAATTGTTGCAGGATATTCTGGACTTAAAAGGTTCACAGCATGAAATAAAACAATTCCTGAAAAAGGATGAAAAGCCCTATTTTCTATGGCATTTGTTTTTCAAGGATGCTTTTGACCAGGGTGGATTTGATATTTTAATCGGAAATCCGCCGTATGTCAGGCAAGAGCTAATAACTGCAATTAAACCGTTTTTGCAAAAAGAGTACGAGGTTTATAATAGCGTGAGTGACCTTTATACGTATTTTTTTGAATTGGGACATAAAATTTTAAAAGCCGATAAAGGAGTATTCTCTTTTATTTGCTCAAAGAAATATACCAGAGCCCAATATGGAGATAATCTGAGAAAGTATTTGCTGAAAAACACAAAGTTATCTGGGTATATTGATTTTGATGAGGTCAAGGTTTTTGGGGCTACTGTCGATACTTCAATTATCTTATTTCAAACCACAAAATTGAACACTGATAAATATTCATTTCCTTATTGCAATGTTGGGAATGATCTAAAATTAAATTCTCCATTGATAGATTATTTAAATAAAAATGGTGCGACTTACAGCTCAGTTCTTTTATCAACTGTAGGTTGGAATTTTCTACCTAAGTCTCAACAACATTTGATGGAGCTAATAGAAAAAATCGGTAAACGATTCCAAGATTGGGATTTTAATTGTTACAGAGGAGTTCTTACGGGGTTTAATGAAGCATTTTATATTTCTGAAAGCCAGAAAGACGCATTAATCTTAAAGGATCCAAACAATTCCTTAATTATCAAGCCTTTGTTGCGAGGAAGAGATATTGGGCGATATCAAACAAGCTTTAATAAAATTTATATGATTTTCACACGTAGAGGAATTGATATTGATATGTATCCTGCGGTGAAAGAATATTTATTGCAGTTTAAAGAAAAATTAGAGCCAAGACCAGTTGATTGGAAAGGTGATTGGGAAGGGAGAAAGCCAGGTCCCTATAAATGGTATGAGATACAGGATAACATCTCATATTATGAGGAGTTTGAGAAACCCAAAATATTTTGGTTAGTATTGTCGGATAAAGCAAAATTTGCTTTTGAGGAAAGAAACTATTATACAAATAATGCAGCTTTTATCATTACTGGCGAAAACCTAAAATATCTTACTGCACTTTTAAATAGTAAAGTATCAGAGTGGTACTATGACAAGGTTACAAATAGCTCAGGTCAGGGAACAAATAAGTGGGAAAAGGTTTATATTGAACAAATTCCAATCCCTGAAATTCCCAAATCCGAAATGCAGCCATTTGAGATAATTGTCGATTACATTACCTATATCAAAAAGCAGGAGCAAATCATTAGTCCATATACACCCAACAGCCATATGGCCACCAATTTCGAAGAACTGATTGACGCCTGTGTGTATGAGTTGTATTTCAAAGAGCACATGGAGGAAAAGAAAATTGATGTATTGCAATATGTTACCCCATTATTGCAGCCCATCGACCACTTCAACGAAGAAACCGAAAAACAAAAGATCGATGTCCTTATCAACCGGGTGTACGATCAATACAAAGCAACCAACAGCCCCATCAGGCAGCGGATGTTGCAATTCCCAGTAAAAAGTCCTGACATCATTAATATCATTCAAAATGGATAATAAACGCATTGATTACAAACCGGCAACCCATTCATTAGCAAAAGTACTATTCGATGTTGAACAGTTACCCATTTTTGCAGAATTCGTTAAGGGATTAAATGATATTCGTGAGATAAATATACCTGAATACAAAGCGCTGTTCAATAAACGTGATGATCAGTTATTAAGTGTCGTTTCCAACAATTATCAATTGGTATCCAACCAACAAGCACTAGAAACTGGACTGAAAGTATTTTGTGAATTATTCCCATCAGTAAATGAAAAAGACCTCATTCCATTTAAAGTAATTTCAACAAATAAGTTAACTTTTTGCCATATTGATTTAATTCACCGTGAGTTAAATTTAAGTAAATGGAAACAGGATACGTGGCTGCCTTTTCTTAGGATTTCAAACAGCTATAACCGCACGGTTGCACTTTCTTTTGAAATTGGCTTTGTCAGGGAACTTTGCTCAAACGGTTTTATATTCGATAAAGAATCGATAAAAGTGAAATTTGCACATACTAAAGGATTGATACCTGTTGATTTTGATGTAGATGTATCAAAATTCAGAAAATATGAAGTCGATTTTGTAAACCACCTGCATAACCTTAACCGCTTTTATGTTGACCCTCATTATGTGTTACCATTGGTTTTAAAAGCATTAAACCTAAATTTTAACCTCCAATGTGAAAACCAACGGCAACTTGCTAAGGAATTGGAAAGGTACACACAAACCAAAACGATAATAACGGATTTAACCGATATGTACTACAAAGAGTTAAAACCAACTGCTTATGCCGTTTTAAATATTATTACCGATTATATTTCACATCAGGATAAGTATAATACCATTCCATTATTTTCTTCGCACATAAACGGTTATTACAACAAACCCGGAAACTGGATTCAGAACTTTACCGCTGAAATTCAAAGTCCGAAGTTTATTATGGAAGAGTATTTAGGTGAGTTTATTAGCTACTTGAATTAATTGACTGATCGTTAATCTTATAATTGTAGTTCAAAATGGACAGAAAGGAAGCCCGTAAATACATGGAAATGGCCATCCAAGCCATGCATGATTCGATTTCAGAACCTCGATCCGATAATAAAGTAAGCCCTATAGTTGGTTCTGTACTGCTTAAACCCGATGGTACGACCCAAACCGC
>JBAXWR010000064.1:0-31611 GCA_037128295.1 Mariniphaga sp. | reverse complement strand
CTATCAACGTTTTGCGTAATTATCACATTGTGCGTATTTTGAACTGCCCTTAAATTATAGCGGTTGCGACAATCTTTCGTTCATGGGTTTTTCTTCTGCTGACAGACGCCTATGGGGATATTCCTTATAGTCAGGCTGTTGATATAACAAACCATATTACACCTGCCTATGATTCCCAACAGGACGTCTATCATGGTTTGCTTGCAGAGCTGAAAACCGCAGTTGGTTTACTCGATCCTACAAAAAAAGCGATTAGTGGGGACCTGATTTATTCGGGCAATCTGACCAAATGGAAAAAATTCGCCAATTCATTGCGTTACCGGATCGCCTTGCGCATTTCCGACAGGGAACCTGCACTTGCAAAACAAGTGATTGGAGAAATCGCTGTTGCCGATTTAATCGGAAACGGGGAGACTGCACAATTTGTTTACCTCACTTCTCCAAATCAAAACCCGATTGCCCTGTTTTTTGAAACACGCGACGATTATCGGGTCAGCAAAAGCATTGTCGAAACTTTAAAATCGCTGAACGATCCAAGGTTACCCATTTTTGCCAACAAGACCGAGACGGCTACTCCGGAAGTCTATATTGGTGTTCCAAACGGTTTGACCAATAGCGCAGCAAGTGCCCTTGGCTTTTCGAAAACTTCGAAAATTGGCACCTATTTCACCACCCCACAAACACCAGCAGTTATTCTGAGTAGTGCCGAGGTGCTGTTTGGAAGAGCCGAAGCTGCGGCTAGGGGGTTCACTACAGAAAACGCTGAAACATTGTACAATCAGGCAATTACGGCCTCACTCAATCAGTTTGGGATCACCGATGCCGTTACAATTTCAAACTATCTGGCACAACCTTCGGTGAAGTACAACAGTGCAAATTTCCGTCAGTCAATTGGAAATCAGAAATGGATTGCACTTTTTGGACAGGGATTGGAAGCATTTGCAGAATGGAGACGGCTCGATTATCCAATATTGCCGGCTGCGGTTGCAGGAACACTCGATGGAAAAATGCCGCTCAGGTACATTTATCCGGGAAGTGAACAATCGTTGAATGTAAATAGTTATAAAGCAGCAGTCACACATCAGGGTGCTGATGCATTGACTACAAAATTGTGGTTCGATGTGAATTAATCTGAAAATACTATTTTTATAAAAAAATTGAAAGATGAAAAACTTCAACAGTAAAATAGGATTGTTTTCCTTTATTCTCTTAATCTTTTTCGGGGCATGTCAATCAGAAAAACCGCAACTTAAGGTAGGAACCTGGCGGGGTGCATTTATCCTTACTGATCAGGAGATTCCCTTTATTTTTGAGGTAAAAGGACAAAGTCCTGAAGCCTCAACAGTTGACCTGATCAACGGGGCCGAGCGTTTCCCGCTGAAAGGCATTACCTTTAGCAAGGATTCGGTAACTATTCCGATTGATTTGTTCGATGCGGTGTTGACAGGAAAGTTGACAGGAAATACGATTGATGGAAAATTCATCAAACTCACAACTGCCAAACCTGATCCGGGAATCAGGTTCAAGGCAGAATTTGGGAACAGCAATAGATTTCCGCAAAGCACAGAAACTGCAAGCTCTTCTTTGGCTGGACCATGGGATATCCTCTTTGCAGGTTCCGACAAACCGGAAGCTACTGTTGGTAATTTTGAAGAAAAAGGAGGTTCGGTTACCGGATCTATCCTTACCAACACAGGTGATTACCGTTATCTGGAAGGTGTGGTACAAGGGAAAAAATTCCAACTCTCGGCCTTTAGTGGAAACTCACCTTATTTGGTGAAGGGAGAGTTTACGACAGATTCAACTTTTACTGGCGAATTTATTACGGCAAGACGAAGCACAAAAATCGAGGGAAAGCGCAATTCAAAAGCGGCCCTGGCCGATCCATATAGTTTTTCCAAATTGAAGGATGGCTATACATCAGTTGAATTTACCTTTCCTGACCTCAATGGCAAACCGGTTTCCTTAGCTGACCCAAAGTTTCAGGGTAAGGTGGTGATTGTGTCCATTTTGGGAAGCTGGTGCCCGAACTGTCTGGATGAAACAGCTTATCTGGCACCCTGGTATAAGGCCAACAAAGATCGTGGCGTTGAGATCATCGGTTTGGCATTTGAACGCAAGAACGATTTCGATTTTGCCAAAAGGACTTTGAGCCGATTGAAAGATCGTTTCGGCATTGAGTATGACCTGTTGTTCGCAGGATTATCAGGGACGGAATCGGCATCCAAGGCATTGCCGGCATTAAGTGGTATCTCTGCTTTCCCTTCGACTATCTTTATAGATAAAAAGGGAAAGGTCAGGAAAGTCCATACCGGTTTCAGCGGACCTGCAACCGGCAGGTTCTACGAGGAGTTTAAAACAGATTTTAATCAATTAATTGATGATTTGTTAGCTGAAAAGTAAGCAGTGAACAAAAAAGATAAAAAAACAAGCCGTCTCAAATATCTTTGAAACGGCTTATTTTTTATCTGTTCGTTAGAACAACGGCTTATTTTTTATTTTTCTTCATCAGGAAAAAACCAACTGCCCCAACCAAAACAACAGCACCACCAATCAACAAATAATCTGAGGTAGAGCTCTTTGGTGCTTCTTCCTGCGCAGCAGCATCGTAAAATACTGGTTTTGCAGCTTTGTCTGCATTGACTGAATCCTTCTTTGCGGATGGCATATCCTGTGCAACAACCATCAATAAACTACTCAGGAATAACATTCCTGCCATCGAAACCTTTAAAATTGTTTTTTTCATACTCTAATTATTAAACCTTGTTATTTATTTGAATTTATAAGTTGATCATATTTCCTGGCAACCTCAGGATTGGTGGTCCGGTAGGAGTCGGCAAGCAACCTTAGAGCTGGCTGATAACCCGGATTGATCCTCAGGCAGGTTTTCAATAAATCCCTAGCCTTCACGACGTCCTTTTCCACCAATAGCTTCGATAAACTGACATAGGCTTCAAAATATTTACGGTTATAACCGATCAATGTTTCATAGTACCCGATCTCCTCACTGTTTTTGCCCTGGCTTACGGCAATATTCCCAAGGTACATTAAAACAGGTTCATAACCAGGATTGATTTTCAACGCCTCATGTAATAAAACCTTCGCACTGTCGATCTTTCCTTCTTTTACCATTTCGGCCGCAAAATTATAAAAAGTTAATTCATCCTGTGTATTAATTTTTATTGCTTTGGTAAAATTGGCCTTGGCTTCCGGTAGATCGCCCTTTTTAAAGGCCTCATATCCTAGTAAATCTGATTTCGATTCCCTTTTCAAAACGGCACAAACCGGTACATCGTCAGCATAAATCACATGAATTGCATTTTTAGGAGGCCAAAGTCCATTTTTTAGCTGGTTTACCGGAATATAACTATTGGCCACAACCATATAATCCCAATCTTTCTGACTTCGTTGATCATATTGACAATAAAATGTCTGAATATCAGGTTGATCCCTGAAAAACCAGGCTATCGGGAAATTACCTGCAATTCTTGGGTGCATTTCCTGTTTGTTGTTTTTCAGGTAACCAGATAGCCATTCCGATCCTTCGCGGATTGTATGATAATAATAGTCTGTCTCATAATTGGAATACGCCCCTTTAAGCCCACCTACCAACTGATTATAATACAAATAGTAATATGGATGGTTCAAAATCATGAACTTTGCCGGATGAAAGGCAAGAAACAAGGTCACCAGAACAGCTCCACTTATTATGTATCTGTTTTTCAAGTAATTGAAAAAAGATGAAAACCCAATGGCAGACAGAAGCACAATTGACGGATAAACAAAAAGGAAGTGCCGCCACGAGCCATAAAGGTTTGATTTTTCATAAATAACAAATACGATCGGGAAAAGGATCGAGAAGACAAGAAATCCATAATGCAGGAATTTGTCTTTTTTGATGATCTGCTTTGATAGAACAGCAAAAGCTGCAAGCCCTGCAAAAATGATTAATGGAATTGTAATCCCCATATATTTAGGCAGGTAGTACCATGGCATAAAATCAGACCATTCTACCCTCCCCTGAAAAACCTGCTGCAAAGTGATCGGATACTGCGTCATCACCTCATACGATTTCAGCACATGGAGAACAGGATTTAACTGGGCATATGGCCATAAAATAATGCTGAAGAACAAGGCGCAAATTGAAATAAGTAAAGATTGGAGAAGCCTTCTTTTAAGTAAAACTGTATTTAACTGATATACAGAAATATATTGAAATAGGAAATAAAGTAGTAGGAAAAAGAGCAGGTAACAGATTAAGAGCAAACCACCTGGCCGGATACTGATTGAAAAAGCGATACTCGCAATTAGTAGAATAAAGTTGCGATTTTTAGGTTCGCGTTCATTAAAAAGGAATCGCTGCGTAAAGAAAATTGAGGCGATGTAACCCAAGGCAAAGGGGATGTCTTTCAGGTTATTTTGTGCGTGGCCCAGAAATGTTGGAGAAATGGCAAACAGTAAAATCACAAGAATTCCGGCACCATAACCACTAAGCCAAACAGCAAAGAAAGCGGATACAATCACGGTGAGCCAACCTGCAAAGGAGTTAGACAAATGACGGAAGAGATAAATATCATCAATCTTAAACCACCGGATCAGGATGGTAGTCAGGTTGTCGAACGATTGTCCGTAGTATTTAAGATAGGTTACAGGAGTGTTCAGGGCAGAAGTATCTTTTCCATGCGAGGCAAAATAATCATATACAAAA
Organism: Mariniphaga sp.; assembly: GCA_037128295.1. Taxonomy (GTDB): domain Bacteria; phylum Bacteroidota; class Bacteroidia; order Bacteroidales; family Prolixibacteraceae; genus JAAFHB01. Next base: position 26,903 of record JBAXWR010000064.1, on the reverse strand, counting down.
ACCGACTGGTCATAATGGAGGTATTCATCCCCTGATATGCCACCGTCCCAACCACCTTTAAGCATCATCAGAAGAAGTGCTAATGCCAGAGTGTAAAAGGAATATTTTAACCAGTTATTATTCATGCTTTTAAAACTTTCCGCTCATGGAATTTCTTAACGAAATAGAGTGGCCTGTTTTGTGATTCCTTGTAGATCCTGTAAACATACTCGCCCACAATTCCGATAGAAATGAGTTGGATCGATCCTAAAAAGTAGATACTCAGCATGGTGGAGGACCAACCGATAATCGCAAAACCGGCAATTTTTGCAATTACAACATAAATACCTGCTAACATAAAGACAATCGTACCGATCATCCCCATGTAAAGACAAAGACGGATCGGAAATCGTGAAAATGCGAAGATTGCATCTGCTGCGAGTCGGAATAATTTGGACAAGTCCATTTTAGGATTACCCTCGAAACGTTCGTCCCTGATATACTCGACATAACCTTGTTTGAAACCAATAAAAGCGCGCAGACCAGGCAGATAGCGTATTTTTTCTTTCATCGTCAGGAGTGCATCGACTGCTTCGCGCCTCATCAATGAAAAATTACCGGTGTTTTCCATATTTTGGATGGCTGTAACGTTCCTGAACAAAAGATGGAATAGAAATGTATAAAGGTTCCGGCTGTTTTTCCCCTTCCGTCCACTTCGTTTACCGCTGATGATATCATAACCCTCTTCGGTGATTTTTCGGTACATTTGCTCAAACAATTCAGGTGGGTCCTGCAAATCACCATCCATCATTCCAACAAGATCACCAGTTGAATATTCAAGTCCCGCGGTAAATGCAGCCTGATGTCCAAAATTACCCGACAAAGCTAACACCTTGATCTTTGAATTTTTATCTTGATGGCTTAACAGGTTTTTGAGGCTTTTGTCCGTACTTCCGTCATCCACAAAAATGATTTCGTAATCCGTTGAAAATTTTTCCAACGCCGATACCGTCCGGTCAACCAGATCGTTGATCAGCCCTTCTTCATTGTAAATCGGGATTACGATTGAGAGCATTATAAAGAAATTTTTGTTCCCATTTGAGTTTCATTCTTGCCACAGAGGCACTAAGTCACGAAGTTGCACTAAAATTAAAAACATCACACTTTGTGACCCTTTGGTTCTTTGTGGCTTAGTAGCAATTCACTATTTATAAGTGAATTCACAACACAAATTTATAATAAAATAGTCTAAACCAGCAGGTCTTTATAGACTGTAGCCCACGGTTCACGCATCTTTCTCGACAACATACTGTTAGCTAAGTCGTTATTGATGAATTTCTCCGCCATCGGATCCCAATCAAGATCCTGTTGCAATTTCATTGCAATATTTCCAAGGTGTGACATCGCTATTGAATGATGAGATATTTCAGCAGGAGCAATGGTCTCCTTTTTTGAAAGGATACAATCGACAAAGTTCCTGAAATGGTTGTCACTTTTATAAAGGTGAATTTCATCTGTTCCGATTACTGTGTCCTTCAGATTTTCAGGAAACACCTCATGCCTGCCACGTGTTGACCATGCCCTACCTTTTGAACCAAAAAAGGTAACACCGCCTCTGACCTTGTTGCTGATGATCAGCTTAACTCCATTCGCATAGATGCACTCGAAATAATATTCTGTAGCGGTGTTCCAGATCGGATGGACTGCCCAGGTTGCTTTGGCGTTCTGAATCTTAACCGGACCTGTATGTTCAGTATCCATTCCCCATTGCGCAATGTCGGGGTGATGCCCACCCCAATCAGTGACCTGACCACCAGAATAATCGAGTACCCATCTGAAGTTCACATGTGTACGAGCCGGACAATATGGGGCCTCCGGTGCGGGACCTAACCAGGTATTGTAATCAAAATCTTTGGGGACAGGAATCGTTTCAGTCAATTGTCCCGTCTTCCCATAGTCGGGTGTCCCGGAAGGGAGACCACATTCCACCCTCTCCAACTGTCCAATTCGTCCGTTTCTCACAATTTCACAAACCCTTCTGAAATTTTCATCAGAACGTTGCTGGCTGCCTGTCTGAAAGGTGACCCCATATTTCTTAACGGCGTTTGCCATAGCTCTCCCTTCCGGGATGGTTAAGGCAAGCGGTTTTTGACAATAGATATGCTTTCCGGCTTTCGCAGCCATCAGGACAGGAATCGAATGCCAATGATCAGGAATCACTACCTCAACAGCATCGATATCTTTCCGGGCAATTACTTCCCTGAAATCTTCAAACCCCTGACAACCTGTATATTTTTTGCCTGTTAACTCAGTATAACAGCTATTTACAAGATTGATCCCTATCTCCCTACCACCAACTTTACCGTCCCAATATCCAATGCTTTGTTTGTTGACATCACAAATGCTGGTGATTTGTACCCGCCGGTCAGTCACAAAATCGCGGATATCGTTCATCGCCTGGTTACCTGAGCCAATAAACGCGAGGTTGATCCTGTCGGATGGGGCGATATTCCCATTCTTTCCACGGGCACATGCAGAAATTATGGTAGGAACTGCAATCATTGAAGCTGCAGCAGCACCCGAAATTTTAAGGAATTTACGCCTATTAAGGTGATTATCCATAGTTTAAAAATAAGGTGATCATTGTATTAACCTAAATCAAATTGGACCCGATTTACAAAAAGGTCTCGCAAAGTACGCGAAGAACGCAAAGCTAAATAAATAGACCTTTGCGTTCCCTGCGTTCTTTGCGAGAAGTATTAATTCTTCCTATTTACCTGATGCCAATCTTGCCAAAGCAAATTCGGCGGCGTCCTTTAACTGCGCATTTGAAACCAATTCCTTAATGGCTGGAACCGACAAGTCGGAGCCCATCCAGCTCAATTCCTGAAGGATCAGTTTTTTGCCATCATCAGTAGCATCTTTGCTTTGAAGAACCCTGACCATCTCTTTTTCGAATTTCTGATAATCCTGTGGGGTTTTCGCTTCATAACGTATCCTGCTCTGCAAATCGGTGAAATACTTTGTGCTTTTAGTCACATCGTAAGTTCCGATTTTTGCAAGGTCTTCTTCGAGTGTCAATTCTTTAAAACCGGTCCTCAACGAAACGGCTGCAACATTCGGAAAATCGTAGGGAATTTTTTGTGTCACCTTTCCTGTAACTGCCCATTCTGCACCACGTTGGTAAGTGGCAATAAAACCTACACATTCCAGGGCCGGACCGCCGCCATCATCTGCATGACCAAGAGCTGTGTGGAATATCCGTCCTTTTCCATAAGTAATTGTCATTAACATCGGCTCGTCACGTCCGGTACCGCCACCAGCAGTGTCGGCATAAGCTGTGGCAAGGATTTCCATATTTTTTGCCGGACCACGTAACTGACTGTATAACTCATCGTTACCATGTCTCCAACGTACAGGCAAACCTTTCAGGATCGGATGTTCGGCATTTCGTGCCCTGACTTCAAACTCGTGCCTTTTGGCATGTGATCCACCCCGGCCTGCCGTTGTGTCGATAATCATAGAGTCCTTTTTGAAATAGACATAAGGGCCATCCTTCTCGGTACGATTTCCCCAGCCACCCAAACCACAAATCAGGTTAAATTCTTTCCATTCCGGGAAAGAGTTGTTTCCGGCATGGTAAATCACCACACCACCGCCATTGTTTACAAAATCAACAAAAGCAGTCTTTGTTTTGTCATTCCATGAATCCCCGTTGTAATCGACAACAACCAGGTTATATTTCGAGAATTCAGGATTGTATGTGCTCATATCGCTCCCTTTTGCTGGAGATGTAGCAATGTCGGCACTAAACAATCCGGTTTGCTCAAGCAGTTGTTTCAAAACCGGTGAACTTTCTTTCCATTTGTGGTTGTTTTGTCCGGTAACAATCAAAGCCTTATACTGGGCACTTTTCTGACAGGAATAAAAGACTGTCAGGGAAAGGGCAAAAACGAATATTAATAGATATTGCTTCTTCATTTGTGTTTCAGATTAAATTGTTGGTAAGCTCCATGGTTGACGATACGGACGACTCAGTAACCGGCTTGCCATTGGATTGCCGATAATCACCTCTTTTTCAGGATCCCATTGAATCTTCTGTCCGGTAGTCATAGCAATTTCACCCAAAAGTGCAACAGAGATTGCCCTGTAAGCCACTTCGATTGGGGCAATTGTATTTTTGCTGCCGGCACGCACATTGTCAACAAAGTTCTGCCAGTGGTTATCGCTTTTGATCAGATGGATCTCATTTTCACCAATTACTTCCTGTAAAATTTTGGGATCTGAAGCAGTAAGGGTGTTTCCACGATTGACGTGAATCCATCCTTTATCACCAAACCATGTCGTACCTGATCCCATTTTAAGATGGGATTCGTTGGCTACCCTCATCTCGACTCCGTTGGCATATTTGCATAAAAAGTCGTATTCGACCGGAACGTTGTAAATACCATCCCTTGGATAAACCCCTTCACCTGAAATTTCAACAGGACCCGTGTGTTCAAGACCAGCGCCCCAATTGGCAATGTCGATGTGGTGGCCTGCCCAGTCGGTCAGTTGGCCGCCAGAATAATCGAGAATCCAACGCCAATTCCAATGGCTTACGCCACGGTAAGCAACTTTAGGTGCCGGTCCCAGCCACATTTCCCAGTTAAGTTCTGCCGGCACATCCTGAGGAGGGGGAGTTCCGATTCCCCTGCTCCCGTTTGGAAGTCCCGCCTCAATGTATTTTAGTTTCCCGATCCTACCGTTGATTGCCAATTCTGCCCCTCTGTGAAAATTGGGTTGTGATCTTTGCCAGCTTCCGGTTTGCCATGTAATGTTGTTCTTTTGAACGGCTTTCACAATTGTCTGACCATCGTGAATAGTACGGCAAATAGGTTTTTCACCATAGACATGCAGCTTCTTTTCGGCAGCCGCAGAATAGATAATCCCATGCCAATGATCAGGAAGTGCGATACATACAGCATCCAATTTTTCCTTTTCAAGAAATTCACGATAATCACCATAACCCCGGCAATCTTTGTTGTCGTTGGTGGAATCAGCCAGTTGTTTTGCTTTTTGGAGGTTATTTGCATCAACATCACACGCAGCCACAAACTGAACCTCTTTGTTCAATTTCAGAAAATCGCGCATGTTACTTTTTCCTTGCGAACCAGTTCCGATTGCTCCCATTACAATCCTGTCGCTGGGCGGAAGTTTACCCCCTTTGCCCAAAGCAGTTGAAGGGATAATCTGTGGGAGGATCAACGCACCCGTTGCAACGGCTGCCGATTTTTTCAGAAAAATCCTTCTTGTCGATTTGTTAGCCATGTGAATTAATTGATTTATAATGTTGATATTTAAATATTTACAGCTGTCCCTGGAATTGGTGTTTCAAACACCAGGTCAACTGGACCAAATTCAATTTTCTTAGGACCCAAATCCATATCCGATTTCATCATCGCATCCCAGGTCACCAACTGTCCGGTATAAGCTGCAGTACGTCCCATTATCGCAGTTAGCGTGGAAAGGGCAGTACGTTCGGCTTCGTTCACATATTGTCCTGTCCTGATGGCGTGAACAAGGTGCATGTGCTCCTGAACATAAGGTGGTATTTTCACCTGGTTCATCGCATTGCCATTGTCATCTTTCGGATATTCGAATTTCCATTTTACGCTCCCATCCAGGTTCCAGATCGTGTTCACACAATTGGTATAACCCTCGGTTCCATTGATCAACTCACCGGTTCCATTGGCGCAACTGTCCATCTGACGGCACATGCTGTGAGAGCTGACCCCGTTGCCATAATCAAAATCGATGCTGAAAAAGTCATATTGGTCTCCGGTTACCCTGCGTGCCCGGCCTCCATAGCCAATGGCTTTTTCTGGATATCTTCCCACAAACCAATTGATAACGTCGATGTTGTGAACGTGGGTGTCGAGAATATGGTCGCCACAAAGCCAGCAAAAGTTGTTCCAGTTGCGGATCATGTATTCCATATCGTTCCATCCCTCTTCGCGAGTACGAAACCAGACATGTTCCTGATTCCAGAAGGCTTTCGCAGAAGTGATCTTGCCAATTGCTCCACCAGCTACCTGCTTGTAAGTTTCGATATAGTCTTCCTGATGACGGCGTTGTGTTCCGGTAACCACATTAAGCCCAAGAGCTTCGGCCTTTTTTGCCGTTGCAATCATCAGACGGGCACCCACGGGATCGACACAAACAGGTTTCTCAAGAAAGACATGTTTCTTGTTAACAACCGCTTCCAGAAAATGTTCCGGGCGAAATTGTGGAGGGGTAGCCAAAATAACAACATCGATATCGGTAATTGCCATTAACTTTTTGTAGGCATCGAAACCTGTAAAGCAATTTTCAGCGGGAATCGGCAAATTGAAACCGGCAAAGCGTTCACGACAACTGTCTATCTTATCCTGAAAAACATCTGCAAGGGCAATGATCTCAAGATCAGGACCTGCACTAATAAAATTGATCGCAGCACCTGTGCCGCGGTTACCAACCCCAACTAATCCGGCACGCAGTTTTTTACCTTTTGGCGCACCTTTCAAAATGGGTGGAAGTCCTAATGATTCGTTTGTCACCTCTTTTTTGCACGATGAAATGATTGCACCTGCTCCTGCAACACCTATTCCTGCCAAAACGCCTGCTCCTAAAAATTTCCTTCTGTTGATATTTTTTGAATTGTTTTCCATGATCATCTATTTTAATATTGTAGAGACGCACGGCCGTGCGTCTCTACGCTCATTTTATTATTTTATACTATCTGCTTCACACACCACCCTGAACCCATTATCAGTGCAATCGGAATACCACCAAACACTTTTTGGCATCTGCGGATCCGTAACCAGCCAGGCTTGAGTCTTTGTAAAATCCCTGGAAGCGCTCCGCACATCTTTTGCATCGCTTTTAAATGAACCTCCGCGGATCACATGCTCCTGTCCCGATTCAGGACCTTTAGGATCAACAACTTCGCCAACACCAATTTTATAGGCTTCAGGTGAGTAATAGTCGGAACAAAACTCAGCAATGTTACCCAGCATATTTTTCAGACCGAAAGGATTGGCAATCATCACTTCAGGATCTTTTGTCTTCGACATACTGCTTTCCTTGTAAACAACTCGTGACGCGATATTGGTTGTATCGGACCCAAATATTTTCTTAAGAAACCCTTTGGAAGTAAACTTCTTGGGATCGCCTTCAAAGAAATAAGGAGAAGAAGTATTTCCACGACATGCATATTCCCATTCTGCCTCTGTTGGTAAACGGTATTTCTTACCTGTTACTTTTGATAACCATTGGCAATAAGTAGTTGCTGCTTTCCACGACATTGTGATGGCCGGGCGTGTCCCTTTTCCCCATCCCTGGTCGGGTGCACCCCATGGCGGAGTAGGCCCGGTGATAGCATCCACATTTTTCTTTACAATAACCTGACCTTCAGTGCGTCCCTGTGAACCGGTTGCCTGAAAGAAAGCGAGGTATTCGTTCCAGGTAACTTCTATTTTGCCAATCCAGAATTTGGAAAGTTTAACCTTCCGCAAAGGCCCTTCATCATGTTTTCGAAGTGGCTCATTATCAGGGCTTCCCATGTTGAATGAACCTCCGGGTATTGCTACCATTTCGAAAGATACCGTAGTTCCAGGTACTTTTTCTGTGAAATTCTCAAATTTTTCGACTTTTGTTGCTTCAGTAAATTTATCCTGACTTGCTGCGGCATCAACCCCAAAATTGGAATCATGTTCATGTTTTGCATACTTGTCGTAGTGACCCACAGTCAAATGGCAGTTGATACAATTTGGTTTTGGTTCAGTTTTGGAATTGATATAGGCAAGATGGGCATTGCTTCCATTAACCGAAAGTGTTACAGGAAAAAGGTTTTGATGACATTTAATACAGGATTGCTCATACATATAACCCTTTGCATTTTCAAGTAACCGTTTTTCCTCCCACTTGAAATCTGCACTGTCTTTGAAAAACTTACCATAAACATCTTTGGCCCCATGCTTTGCTTTGGCAAATAAATATCCCTCACCCTTCGGTGGAAGGTGGCACTCGACACAATGAACCGATACGCCTGTGCGGTTATTGTGGTGAGGTGACAGTTTCCAGCTCTGTTCTGCCCACGGGTGAATATGGCACGACATGCAATATTGGTCTGTGGAAGTAAAAGAAGAAACTGTATTGACAGAGCCAATTATTGCCAGTCCGAGTGCAATTCCGAAAACCACCAATAATTTTCGCTTTTTTGATTTTTCCTTGGTCTTTTTAATAAAATTCTTAAAATTCATCTTTAAAATGGTTCATTATGAAAAGATACCGCAATATACTAATAATAAGATTAAAATTTTATTTGTACTGTTCTGTTGTGTTATGAAGTTGTTTTTGAATAAAGGTATATTATACTCTTGCTTAACTCTTGACTTAGAATAATAGCTCTTTTGCTTGATATTAAGATTGATAAAGCTAAATATCCAAAAAAGGATGAATAAATGCAATGGAATATTGTTGACATTTCTGAATCTGAAATTGATTTTTTAATGAAATTGGTCATTTTTTATACGAAATATCTGTTCTGATCCGTTCTGCAAACATAGTTGGTTTTTTATTACCCTTAACAATTGTATTTCATGTTTTACAACATATATTGGATGAAGAGGGACCGAAAAAGCTTCAATAATAATAATCATGGTTGTGGGTACAAGCGCGACTGGCTACTGGCAACTAGCAACAAGCAACTGGCTAATTGTGTCTTCAAAAGTAAAATGTACTTCAGTAGTTTGGCTCATGATCTTATCTGAGTTGGAATCCATTATATACTTCTGCAAAATTCTGCGGGAAATAATGTATTTCCCGCAGATCCAGCAAATCAACCCAGAAAACTTTCTAATGAATTGATTGTTAATTCCTAAATAATCTATTAAATCATGCTGATCGTTATATCGCCATCCAAAACACTCGACTTTACAAAATCAATTGATATACAGGAATATACACAACCTGAATTTGTTAGAGAAGCTTCGGTGTTAATAAAGCCGTTGCGGAAACTCTCTGTTGACCAACTCATTGAATTGATGGGAATTAGTCCTAAACTTGCCCAATTGAATCAGGAGAGGTTCTTTTTATGGCAACCGGAATTTTCCCCTGCCACAGCACGTCAAGCCCTGTTTGCTTTTCGTGGCGAGGTATATCTGGGACTCGATGCCGACTCCTTATTACCATCTGAAATAGATTTAGCACAAAAACAACTTAGGATTCTTTCGGGTTTTTATGGGGTGTTGCGCCCGCTTGACCTGATGCGTCCTTACCGTTTGGAGATGGGAACACCGATTGCAATCGGGAAATACCACAACCTTTACGAATTTTGGGGAAAAAAGATTACCACCAAAATCAGGAAAGAACTTGACAATAGCGGGTCGAACCTACTCGTCAACCTCGCTTCGGTGGAGTACTTCAAAGCTATTGATACCAAAAAGCTAAAAGCCGAAATAGTAACACCGGAGTTTAAAGAAGGGAAAAACGGGACTTACCAGATGGTTTCTTTATTTGCCAAGAAAGCTCGTGGTATGATGACCCGGTTTATCCTCCAAAATGGGATCACTTTTGAAAACGAATTAAGAGCTTTCGACAGCGAGGGATATTGTTACAACAACAATCTTTCAAAACCCGGAAGACCTGTCTTTACAAGAGGGTAGGGTGTTTCACGATCGGGTCCTGCGATTTCCAATCGCGGAAAAATAAAAGGGCGATTGGAAATCGCCCAACCCGCTCGTTCAAATCACATAGGGTACCCTCATATCCCTGATATACAATTTATTGGCGTCCGCATCACCAACTACTTCCCCGGCAATCGGATCCCAGTTCACTTTACGTTCAGTACGGATTGCAATGTCGGCCATATGACTGATCGTATCCGACATAATCGCTTCGTCAAGAGGGCAAAGTTCAGGTTCTTCTCCCCGTAAAACAGATAAAAACCGTTCACCCATAGTATTTTTCTCTCCGGTGATCCAACCCCTGTTGGTCTTTGGAAAATTATTTAATTGTGTATTTATCAACTTAATGTTTGATTGGGCAGAAGATGCACTTAGTGAAATCCACCCCTTGGTACCATAAAAGGTAGTACCGTTATTTTCATTTTTTATCCGATGCTCAAGCATTCCTTTTATAGCAATGTCGTCACTGACGAAATGAACCTGAAGACCACTTTCGTATTTGTAGTTTACATCCCACGAAAGGATATTGTTGTTCTCGCCAGCCGGCCAATATTTCCCGGTTCCTTCACAGCTATATTTGCCATTGACTTTATCCTTTAAAACCCAAACCAATATATCCAACGGAGGCGCGCCGCCACCACCCAGGAACCCAATGCTGAAATCGTTGTTGTACCAGGAACTTTTATAGTCAACCCGTTCCGGGCAGTATGGCCTTTTGGGGGCGGGACCTACCCACCGGTCATAATCAAACCCATCGGGAATGGGTACTTCCTTACAAAATGGTGAAGGCAATTCATTTTTACCGGGAGCCCAGACATCGACACGTTCAATTTCCCCAATCAAACCCTCCTTAATCAGCTTATATCCCAATTGGATATGCTCGTAAGTTCGTTGTTGTGTACCATAATGGAATTTCACATTGTTATCTTTCAAGGCTTTAGCCAGCACAAAATTTTGGGGATAGCTCAATCCTAGCGGCCGCGCGAGCATGATATGTTTTCCAGCCTTTGCAGCTTTGATGGCTGCCAATACATGCCAATGATCGGGTGTCGTGATGTGGACGGCATCAATATCCTTTCGTTGGAGCATCTCGTCCATATCTACATAAGCTTGGCACACCGCTGTTTTCAGACCTTTGCCGCTATAATATCGATTGATCTGACTTTCGTAATAATCGCGATGGTCCTTATAGGTATCACAAATGGCAAGGTTCATCGCCTGAGCCAATGGCACAAAATAGGAAACCAGTTCAGCACCGCCCCTTACACCTATGCCGATGTGCCCAATGTTGATCCGGTCATTGGCACCATTTGTAGTTGAACAGGATGTCAAAACAGTTGGCAGTAAGGCCGCTCCGACCAATCCCTTAGCCGAACGCCTGACAAAGTCGCGGCGTGAAATTCCCTGGTTTTCCATAAAAAGGTATATTTTAATCGTTTAAGAATAACAGCTCCATCTGGCATCCTTTGATAAAGACAAAAATATGTTTAAGATTTATAGCAACCAAATTTCAAACATCGCTTTCAGTTATTTCAGAAAAAAAACTTCCAATTTCATAAAAACAAATCCCCCTCGTTTGCAACGAGGGGGAAATGGTTTATCGTTTGTAACGATATGTTGATGCCCAAAATTACATCACATACGGAGCCCTCATCTCCCTTGTATATAATTTAGTAGCTTCAGGGTCTCCAACAACCTCACCGGCTTTAGGATCCCAGGTTACTTTACGGCCTGTACGGATAGCGATATCACCCATGTGGCTGATTGTATCCGAAATAATAGCTTCGTCAAGCGGACATAATTCCGGTTCTTTCCCTTGTGCTACAGAAAGGAAACGCCTTCCCATTGTATTGTTTTCTCCCTTAATGCCACCATTGCTGTTTTTGGGGAAGTTGTTCAATTTCTGGTTGATCTCAGGAATGTCCGATTGAGCCGAAGAACGGCTTACAGAAATATAGCCCTTTGTTCCATAGAATGTTGTTCCGTTCGATTCTTTGACTGCGCGATTGTTCAGCATCTCTTTTGAAGCAACATCAGCACTTACAAAATGAACTTCCAGGCCAGAAACATACTTGCACTTTAGATCCCATGACAAAATATTGTTGTACAACCCACCTGGTGCCCAGTATTGCCCTGTTCCTTCACACGAGTAATTCCCATTGACTTTATCCTTTAAGATCCAGACTAAAATATCCAATGGATGTGCTCCCCAACCTCCCAGGAATCCAATGCTGTAATCGTAATTGAACCATGAACTGTTGTTGGTCACACGATCCGGACAATAGGGACGTAATGGGGCAGGACCTGTCCATCTTTCAAAATCGAAATCGGCTGGTACAGGGACTTCGTTGCAGACCGGCGAAGGAACATCGTTCAAGCCTGGTGCCCAAACATCAACTCGGCCAATTTCCCCGATTGCTCCATCATGGATCAGGTCATAGGCCAGCTTCATGTGTTCTTCAGTGCGTTGCTGGGTTCCATAATGAAATTTTACATTATTGGCTTTCAACTCTTTGGTCAACATCATATTTTGGGGATAACTTAAACCAAGCGGCTTGGCTAGCATGATGTGTTTTCCGGCCCTGGCAGCTTTTATGGCTGCCAGAACATGCCAGTGATCGCATGTCGTGATATGGACAGCGTCAATATCCTTACGTGCCAACAGCTCATCCATATCCAGATAAGCTTTACATTCGTCGGCTGTGAATTTGTTCTCTTTGTAAAATTGATTGATCTTGTTTGCGGTATCATCCCTCCTTTGTTTAAAGGTATCGCAAACGGCAATGTTCAAAGCCTCGCGCAAAGGGAGGAAGTACGACATCAGCTCATCGGTTCCCCGGGAACCAACTCCGATATGTCCCACTACCACCCGGTCGTTGGCACCTTTCCAGTTTGAACACGAAGTGAGAACGGTGGGCAACAAAGCTGTCCCTACAACACCAGTAACCGAACGACGGACAAAGTCGCGGCGTGAAATCCCATTTTGATTTACCTTTTCCATATCTGATTGTTATTTAGTTATTTACAAACTATAATTTATATTGCACCAAGCTTTTTCAGGAATTCAAAACTTTTCAGTACAGCCTCATCACCAGCGATTTCAAGAGTAGAATATCCATCAAAACCAGCATTTACCAATGCATTGAAAATTTCTTCAATATTAATTACCCCATCTCCAAGGGCGGTGAGCGACATTCCGCACCCAAATTGTGTCCCCCGTTTTTCGATCATTTCTACCGGAAGATCCTTCCAATGAACATGTTCAATTTTTGACCCGAATTTAGTAATCATTTCCAAAGAATCGCCGCCTCCCAACCATAAATTTCCGGTATCGAGGTTAATTCCCAAAGCATTGGAATTGCAACGGTCAAGTACTTCTCCCATCAGTTTGACTGAATCGGTAATATGGCCATGTGGCTCGATCAGGATTTTAACACCGTAATCTTCAGCAAACCTCAAAGGTTCGTACAATTTCTCTGCAATCGAAAAAATGGCTTCTGCCTCAGTGAGGTTCTTCCCGAATGGAGTCCTTGGTTCCCCTTCGGCAGTGATCACGTGTTTTACCCCAATCGCAGCGGCCAACCTTACTGCTTTGATGATTTGAGCCGTTCCATAACGTCCCGGAGCTGTTGGATCGAGAAGATTGGCATGGGCACAAACACTCGAAAGTTCAAGTCCCCGATCTGCAAACATCCTCTTGATATCGAATGGATTGGCATCCAAACTTGCCAGGGCTGTGAAACCATACTCCACCCCGAGACATGCACCATCTGAATTATCGGTCAAATCGCCACAGCTAAAGCCCCAATTTTTGATCAGGTCCAATTGATTTTCAAGGGGACTGAATGGACTGATCAATGCAAAACAACCTACTTTTATTGCCATAGTTTTTAAATTATTTGGTTATAAAAATGAAGAAATATTTTTACCGTTTTAAAATTGAGATCCCTTTCTGCCACAAAGACACTAAGTCACAAAGATTCACTGAGATTTTATATCATAGAAATGAGATATTTATAATTGTCTCTTTTTTAGTAACATAGTGACATTGTTCATTTCAGAAAGAACTTAGTTATCAAATCGTTGAAATTAATTGGTGTTATTTTTAAGGTACTGATCATACTTTTCCAGCAACTGCTGTTTTGATTCTGTTCCGGGCAGCACCCAAACACGGTATTTTAAATGCAAGGTCTCGCCCTTTTTCAGGATGATTTTGCGGTCGAACAAGGCCGCAGGACTGTAATAAAAAAACGGAATTTTTGGATCTTTGATCGCATACCAACTGGTTGAATTCGTTGTGAACTTTGGGTGCTGCATCATCGCAAGTCCGGCTTTCCCACCAGATAAGGTATTGAATTCCATGCAAAACCAGTTTCCCTTCCAGAATTTTGTACTGTCGCCGTCAGAAATTATTTCGGGCGTGTTGAAATCCTGGTTGAACCGGATTGATAACCCTGCATATCCGCCCCACGATTGTCCACCCTGTTCGCCAAGGATGGGAGTCCGATCCAGTATAACGCTGTCCGACAATGCTTTAAATAGATGCTCATTATCAATGTAATAACTGCCATCTTTAAACGGTGAGGAAATGTGTAAAGACTGCTCCTCTGATAATGCCACTGCACCTTTTATTGGATGATAATTCAACTTCAAACGAACATCTGCCGAAAAATCCTTGTTACGGATAAATTCTTTTATCTGTAATTCTGTAACCCCTTCAGAGCGGTAACCTGTTTCAGGAGTCTTGTAATCGTTCATGTACTCCCAATAATTGACCCCATTGATGTACTTCCACGAAAACCAAAGTCCAAGATGCCAGGGATGATCAGGTGGCGCGACACAAGTCAGGGTAGTCTTCCCAACATTCAGAGGATGAAAATAGGGTTTCCCAAAACGGTCGTTAAAGTTGAATTGCCAAACTATTTCTGAATGATTGTTCAACGCAATTGATGTATCGGTCTGGCACCACCCAAACTGATTTTTCCCATCAACTTTAGCAACTTTAATTTCGGATGGCACGATTACAGAAACCTTCTTACCTGCACACCATTGGGCTGCCCTTAATAGAAGAGTCTGTAAACCAGTGTTTAACAAGGCACGTTCATCATGTCCAAGAATTGTAAAAAAACTTCTTCCTTTTCCGGTCTGATTGACGAAAATGGCAGGAAAATCGATCTTGTGGCCATCTTTTTCGTCAACGCCAGCCAATGAACCAAGGGATTTCACACCCGGATAAATATCCGTATTTTCCCAGAGTTCGTCCATAATATAGAAATCATGGAACCCCTTGGTAATCGGATGATTCTGGTCAAAACCATAAACACGCCCTTTGGTTGGCCTGCCATGTTTGGTAGCAGCACCCCACCTTCCAATTCCAATACGATGATATTTATCCCAACCGTAGAACGAAGAAGCACCAGCGTGAAAGAACAGGGCTCCTCCTCCTTCGTTGATATATTTCTCAAAACCCTTTTCCCATCCGCTACTCAACCTCATCGGGTTATCGGGCCATGTGTTCCAATTGCTTAGGATAAGGTCGTACTTTTTTAAATGATCAAAGGTTAACGTGTCCGGCTTTTCAGTTACCGAAGTTTTAAAAAGTTTAGCCTGATTAAAAATCCTGACAAGCATTGGGGTAGTCTTTTGCCATTCATGGTTATTCTTTCCACTAAATATCAATACTTTGATCAATTCATTATTTTCCTTTAAAGATGAATTGTCCCCGATAGCAGAAACCGATGAACTGATCAAAATGATCAAAAAAAGAAGAATTATCCTATTCATTATTCAGTTGATTAAAAGCCAATATATCTATTATATTTCTGTATTTCAACATATTTCATTGTTCTACAACAACCGTGAAAGATGTTCAAAACTACGGATCGCCTGATCTATCGTGCCACACTCCACACTGAAGACAATCTCCCTACCACTTGATTTTACAATTTCGATGACCTGTTGCCAGTCAACAACCCCATCGCCGCAGGCACAACCAACCGGAGTGCCGCTGACCTTTCCGCGCTCGGCATTGCTCTGCGACAGGCTGATATCTTTTGCATGGAGATGAACCAACCGGTCCTTCACATGTTCGAGCCATTCGTAAACATCGGAACCTCCCGCAAGATAGCTGTTACCCGTGTCGAAATTGATCCCAATTGAAGGGGAGCCGACCAAATCGTAAATGCTGTCGAGGCCATCGGGTGTTTTGCTGTATTGCTGATGCGGTTCCAATCCGATTTTGATTCCGTGTCTTTCAGCAACCATGGAGGCCTCTGTTAGTGTATAGGTCATTAGTTGATAATCCAACTCTTTGGTTGTCCAGAAAGGTTTCGGTCCTTCATCGGTATTGACGACAGGTGCCCCAGCGTGAGCCGCCCATCTGATTGCCATTTTCAGGTATTCGACACTGATCTCTGGTTTACAAAGTGGCGTATGAGATGATAATCCTGAAAGTTTCACCTTGTTTTTTTCGCATAGTTCCCTGATTGCCAATGGGTCATCAAAAAGTGAGACCGAGTGAAAATATCCTGCCTCACTTAATAGCTCACGCCCCAGATGCACCATTGGCTCAATGTATTCATATCCGATTTCTGCAGCTTTTTTCACCCCAGCGGCAAACGAAAGGTCATGGTGCCGAACAAACTCCATGTTGATACCCAGCTTGATTGTTCCTTCCATTGTGTGTCTTATTAAATTAGTATATTTGTCAAAACCATTTACGAATTTACTTGATTAACCATCTTCCGGTAAAGGTAAAAGTAAGTGTGTTCAATCGATGGTTTGTTCAAAATCTTTCAGTGTAATATTTTATTTTGGTGATGGAAAGGCGTGCACAATTCTATGATCCGGACGGTAAATTGTCGTTCAAGGCTGATAACTGCAGTCCGGTAAAAAATGCCGCAGATAAAGGCGAACTGGAACTTACCACCCTTGCCAGGGATGCCTATCCAGGCAAAAGGCTTGGCAAAACGGAGCTTACCGGCATCAAAAGTATTGGTTATTGGAACATCAAGAAGCAACAGGATTGGGGCTTGGACTGGCACACCAATGAGGGGATAGAGATTTGTTATCTTGAATCGGGCGATCTTACCTTCTTTCTTGGGGATGAAAAATATGACCTTGCTACCAACCATTTGACAATCACGCGTCCATGGATTGGCCATAAATTGGGAAACCCGAATGTGGCATTGAGCAAATTGCATTGGGTTATTTTGGATGTTGGGGTGCGCCATCCGCATCAGGAATGGGTGTGGCCAAATTGGGTAATCCTCAATCCTGCAGATCTTGAAAAGCTGACCCTTTATTTCAGGCAAAATGAACAACCGGTTTGGATAGCGACCCCTGAATTGAAAGACTGTTTTATCAGGATCGGAAAAGTGATCAAAGAGTGTGGAGACAAAGATTATGAATCAAAACTCAGGGTTCTGATGAACTCTTTGCTGATCGCTTTGCTTGAACATTTTCAGGAAGGGAAAATCCTGTTAAACGAAGAGTTGGTTGCCTCACGAAGGACTGTACGGCTTTTTCTGAATTCGCTCGAAGACCACCTTCACAAGCCCTGGACGTTGCCCGAAATGGCCGCCTGGTGCAAGCTTGGAACGACAAGGTTCACCAAATATTGTGTCGAGATAAGCAATTGTACACCAATGGAATACATTAACAGGATCAGATTGGGAAAGGCATCAGCAATGTTGCTCTCCAATCCTGAAATTTCGGCAACCGAGATTGCTTATGAATGTGGGTTCTCCTCGCCCCAATATTTTACCACAGTATTTAAACGTCATTTCAAGAAAACGCCACAGGCGTACAGGATGAATAATGGGTAAAAGATGTTGGGGGTAAGAATTGAAATAGGTGGAAATAGTGGAAATAGTTGAAATAAATTGAAATAGGTGGAAATGCTGAAATAGTTGAAATAAGTTGAAATAGTTGGAAATAATAGATATGGGATGGGATTATAGGTTTGATTTTCAACAAATAAACTTTAGTATAAATTGTCCCGGTGACTTTTTACAGCATCAACTGTCACCCGGACAGGAAAACTATTATGGAACAAAAACGATGTTTTCAATCCAAACCCAAATTTTCCATTATTGTCTGAAATTGAGTTAATTGTTAATAATGCATGAAATTTACATTAAATATCATGCAATTTCAATTTTCTCCTTACTTTTGTAATGCAAACGCATGGAATCTTTAAAACTACATATTACCCCTGGGGAAGTTTATCGCCGTTCTGATTTGGAATACTTCTCATCTGCCATTGACAGGCATCTAAGTTTGTTGACACAGGATGGTATTTTACTAAAATTGAGCCACGGACTTTATTATGCACCTAAAAAATCGAAGTTTGGATTGGTTCCGCCAAATGACCTAATTATGGTTGAGCGTTTTCTTAAGGACAACTCCTTCTTACTTGTATCACCCAATTCATATAATGCTTTGGGGTTGGGACTAACTCAATTGTACAATACAACCTGGGTTTACAATCACAAGCGCCATGGTGAATTTACTTTGAATGATAAGAAGTTCCTGTTCAAATTAAAATCCAGTTTCCCAAAAACCCTTACTACTGAATTTTTGGTAATTGACCTCCTGAATAACCTGGGTGAATTAGCAGAGGACTCGGATCAAATAATGAAAAAATTTCATAAAATCGCTGATCACTTTAATGTCAATGAATTAATAAAGCTATCCAAAAATTACGGTTCGGGATTCACAAAGAAACTTGTACGTTTGGCCGTACGCAATATTAAATTCAGTAATGCTTGATTTTCTTCATAATGATCCGGAATTCAAAGATCTTTTGTCCATTGTTGCATCCAAACAAAAAATAGATACTGCATTGGTTGAAAAAGATTATTGGATCATGCACACGTTGTATGGATTGAGCCAGCAAGGTATAAAATATGAGCTAAAAGGGGGTACTTCACTTTCAAAGGGATATGGGCTTATTAAACGTTTTAGTGAAGACATTGATATTCATATTAGTACCAATTTTGGGTTGAATGTTGAAGGAAAATCAGACAGGCCATTGATAAGGGAAGCCCGAAAAACCTTTTATGATAGGTTCGCATCCCAAATTAAAATTAATGGGATTATATCCGTTGAACGGGATACCGCATTTGACGATACAGAAAAATATCGTAGTGGAGGTATCAGGCTTTTTTACAAAACTTTAACACCGGCCTTGATCGGATTAAAAGAGGGCATTCTGCTGGAAGCAGGTTTTGATACCGTTGCACCTAATCGACCGATTGATATTTCATCATGGGTATTGGATTATGTGAAAGATTTGGAAAATTCTTTTGATTTTATAGATAATACAGCGAAAGCAGTTCTTTGCTATCATCCCGGATACACATTGGTAGAGAAACTCCAGACAATTGTGAATAAGTACCGTAAAGAATTTGGGAATGTTGACAAGCCCCAAAATTTTATGCGTCAGTATTATGATGTGTATTGCCTTCTTAAAGATCGGGAAGTCATCGATTTTATTGGTACACCTGAATACCTGTGTCATAAAAATGAACGGTTCCGTGGAGCAGACAAAGTTTTACCTCTTTCGGCACACCCGGCTCTTTTACTTCCTGATCCTGAAATTAGAAGTTCATTTGAGCAACGTTACAAGGATTCATCCGGTTTATATTATAACGAACAACCTGATTTTGATGTCATTATGATAGGTATTCAGGAAAACATCCATAGATTTTAAACCATATATTCTCTCCACCTGTTTATGGAATCAAAACCATGTTTTTAACCCAAAACAAACGTTATTTAACGTATTTTTCTATTAAATCTTTTAATAATTTTACCATCCTAAATTATTTTAGCTTACCGAATTTATGAACGCAAAACCCCAATTACCCTTATTGCTGTTGCTTCTTTGGAGCAGCACCCTCCTCGCGCAGCCAAAGATCAGCGTAAAGTCCTTTGAACGGAAGGACAACGATATGACGGCCCGTACCGATGCCCCGAAAAAAGACCAGAACGGCGATGTTTGCGCCATCATTAAAGTTGTAACCGACCAGACAGGCTTTATCTGGGAACCTGATGGTTTGGGGATCGTTTCGGCAGAATACAAAAAAGGAGAATACTGGCTTTATGTCCCTTATGGTGCTAAACGGCTCACCATCAAGCACGATAAATTGGGAATCCTCCGCGATTATTTTTACCCAATTCCAATCGAAAAGTCAGTGGTGTATGTATTGGTGCTCAGCACCGGCAAAGTGACAACAACAGTTGAACCAGATCGGATCACCTCCCAATGGCTTGTGATCAACTCAGAGCCGACCGGTGCGGATATCTTTATCGATGACCAACCGGCCAACCAGACACCTTATCAGAATGAGCTGCCAATCGGCAAACACACCTACCGTCTCAGCCACAACCTCTATTTGCCAACAGCAGGTATCATCGAACTGACAGCTGACAAAAAGGAAACTGTAAACCTAACGATGAAACCCAAAATCGGGATGTTAAAAATAATAACCAAGCCAACCAATGCTACAATAACACTTAATGGCGAAAACAAAGGGACCACACCTGCAAATATTGGCGACTTGATGATAGGCAACTACACCCTTACTCTTACTTTACCTGGTTATGCTACAATATTTAAAAAGATTATCATAACCGAAGGGGAAACTGCCCAAGTGGCCGAAAACCTTGAAAAGGGGAGATCGGTGTCAATTGATTCCAAGCCTTCCAGTGTGGCACTTTCAATTGATGGTTACGCTGTTGGACAAACTCCCTACAGCGGTAACCTTTCCATTGGCAGCCACACCTTACAGATTCAGGAAGGTGAAAAAAAAGGCGAAAAAACTATTTCCATCTCCAGAAAAGATAATGAAACCTCTTTTAACCTAAGCTTTGAATCACAATCGTTTACTGAAACCATTAATGGCGTTAGTTTCGACATGGTGGCAATAAAAGGTGGTACTTTCTGGATGGGAAGCAATGATAGGGAAAGTCACGAAAAACCCGGCCACATTGTAACAGTAGACGATTTCAGCATTGGTAAAACCGAGGTGACACAAGCCCAATGGGTTGCTATTATGGGCAGCAACCCAAGCAGTTTTAAAGGTGACAACCTACCAGTTGAAAGCGTAAGCTGGAACGTTGTGGAAGAGTTTATCGGCAAACTGAATGAAAAGACAGGCAAAACATATCGTTTGCCAACTGAAGCAGAATGGGAATATGCAGCAGGTGGGGGTATAACAAACCGTTCAGAATACTCCGGCACCAAGTACGAAAGTATGTTGGATGAATACGCTTGGTATAGCATAAACAGCAACAGAACTACCCATGCAGTTGGTATTAAAAAGCCCAACCAGTTAGGGCTCTACGATATGAGTGGCAATGTGGAGGAGTGGTGTAGTGATTGGTATGGTAGTTATACCAGTTTGCCACAAAACAACCCAAAAGGAGCTTCCATAGGCAGTTCGCGTGTTTTACGTGGTGGCGATTATTTATTTTTCGCAAAACTGTGTCGCGTTTCTTCACGCCACTCTTACAACCCCGATTCCCGCTCTATGTTCAACGGTTTTCGATTAGTTATTTCCTTTTAGTTCAAGTGGATATTTTTAATGTTTAAACTAAAAAAGAAAAAACGCAAGGATTTTTTGGGGAAACGAAAGTTTCTAACACCCAAATCAACTATCCACCCCAACCTATTTAACATCAGTTACACTATCCAGCTATACCTAATAGGATCAGTTTCTATTAACTACTTATACCAAAACACTTTATGTTTCAAAGGAATTGTTACAATCCCCCAAGTCTGAAACTACCAGCCCAGTTCATTTTGGGAAGGTTGAATGGACTATAATTTATAAAGATAAATAAGATCAATTTATCTATTGGTACTTTTCAATTGGAATCTTTTGTTATTTTTACATTTCAATTTTTCTTTAACTTACCGGATTGATGAAGATTAATGCCAGATTGTTCTTTTCACTGTGGCTTCTTTGGAGCAGTACCCTCTTCGCACAGCCAAAGATCAGTGTAAAATCCTTTGAACAAAAGGAAAACGATCTGACGGCACGCATCGATGCTCCCAAAAAAGACCAGAACGGCGATGTTTGCGCTATCATTAAAGTGGTCACCCCTCAGACAGGTTTTATCTGGGAACCCGATGGCCTGGGGATCGTCTCGGCTGAATACAAAACAGGTGAATACTGGCTTTATGTCCCTTATGGTGCCAAACGCCTCACCATCAAACATGATAAATTGGGAAACCTGATCGACTATATGTATCCGATACCAATAGAAAAGGCAATGGTCTATATCATGGAACTAAAAACTTCTAAAGTGATTACAACAATTGATAATGAGCAGATTGCTTCCAATAAAGTACTGACATCGGCAAATTCAGGGATTTTAAAGATAGTGACCTCACCAACAGGAGCTACTATAACTTTAGGTGGCGATAACATAGGGACAACTCCAGCCACCGTACCCAACCTTTTGTTTGGCGATTATACCCTTACTCTTAGTCTGCCAGGTTATGCCACAACAACCAAAACCTTCACAATTGCCGAAGGTAAAACGGCACAGATTACAGAAACCCTCGCAAAGGGTCGGGATGTTACTATTGCTTCTGAACCCAATGGGGCCGCACTTTCCATAGACGGCAACCCTGTTGGCTATACCCCATACATCAGCAGCCTCACCTTTGGCAACCATACCTTAAAAATACAGCAGGGTGAAAAAAAAGCCGAAAAAACCATATCTATTCCCCAATCAGGCGATGAAATCTCATTTAGTCTAACCTTTGATCCACAATCATTTACTGAAACCGTAAATGGAGTAAGTTTCGATATGGTGGCCATTAAAGGCGGTACTTTCCAAATGGGAAGCAAGAAAAACAATGTCGAAAAACCCATCCATACCGTGACTTTAAGCAATTTCAGCATTGGTAAAACTGAAGTAACCCAAACCCTATGGAAAGCTATTATGGGCAACAACCCAAGTTATTTTAAAGGCGACAGCCTACCAGTGGAACAAGTAAGTTGGGACGATGTACAGGTATTTTTAGACAAGCTGAATCAAAAGACGGGAAAAACCTATCGGTTACCCACCGAAGCTGAATGGGAATATGCCACAGGTGGTGGTGAAAACAACCGTACAGAATTTTTCGGCACTAACAACGAAAGCAGCTTGAGCGACTATACTTGGTGGAGCGCAAACAGCAATGGCATTACCCATGTTGTAAACACAAAACAGCCCAACTCGTTGGGTCTTTACGACATGAGTGGCAATGTTTGGGAGTGGTGCAGCGATTGGTATGGTAGTTACAGCATTTCGCCGCAAAACAACCCTAAAGGAGCTTCCTCAGGTAGTTCGCGTGTTTTGCGCGGCGGCTCGTTGGACGACATTTACTACGATCATTTTCGCACTGCGTTCCGAAGGCTAATCTCTTCGGATTCCCACTTTTACTACATTGGTTTCCGGTGTGTACGATCTCTTTAGATTTTTAAGGCTTTACGATTTTAAGGTTTTTTTCTTTTTTCAAATGAAGCTATGCGTTCGATTTTTAGAAGGGGGAAAATAGACACTCCTTTAAGGACACCAACAGTGATAGGTCAGTTTCGCTTCCCATGGGTTGCCATTGATTTAGAGTATGTCAGGCCTTCAACCTGTTGAATGACCCCTGATGATGATGGTACAAAACCAAATTGTTAGTATTGAATAGGATAGGACGGTCTTCCTACCGAAGCTGTCTTTGAGAACGAGTGTATTAATTTACAATGGTTTGCAGAATCGAAGTGTGAATGTGGCAATCCCATAGTTTGAAGCACTTTCAAAAGATTGTTCATAGCAGTGTACTTCTTAGTTTGGGATTGCTTTGGAGTGCAGATAATCATCATTAAATTGAATCCGGTGTCGCACTCCAGGCAATGACAGGTCCTGAGTGGGATAGTGCTGTGATGTTGTTTTAGTCTTCATGCAACCTTTAAAACTTTGTGGCGGTTTTCACCCATTAATCCCCAAATAGAATTTTGTATCCGTTGCAGTCGCGGATAATAAATTCCCTGCTGCCATAGACCCGTTTCACTATTCCTTCGACAATATCTGCATCACGCGCTTTGAGTTCATCGAAAAAGGCGTCTATTTCGGGTACCCACATTACAAAATCTGTTGTTCCTTTTCTAACATCCTCATTAACTTTTAGTTCAGATGAATCGGATTTTGCAAAATGGATTTGCAACCCATCTCTTTCAACCATTGCATAGAGAGGTGGATCAAGGAAATAACCTAAAATCCTGAAGCCAAGTACATCCCTATAATATTCTGCCGTTTTGGTCACATCGGGAACCACAATCTGAGGAGCGATTCCGATCATTTTGGCTTTATTGTCCATGTACAACAATTTCAGTCCTTGTAATTTCAATAAGGAAATTAATCTCCATCAGTTTAGATATTTTTTCAAGATGTTGGTCAAAAATTGCTTTTATAATCGCATTACTGACATTTCCGGTCCTTACAAGAATTAGCTTTTTAGGCTGGCCGTGAATTAAATAGGATTCTAAAAAATCATTATCTTTGGTAATAACGATACGATTTTCCTTAATTGAAATGCTGGTTACGAAATGGTCCTTAGTTCTATTTTTGTTGGGCAAGTCAAGTGTGTGAATAGAATCATGCCCTTTGGATTTCAAAAATATTGATAGGGAAAGTGGCAATTGTGCATCTATAATGAATCTCATCGTTCTAAAATCGTCTTTATATTTCAGATTCGATTATATATAAATTCTTAAATATCAATACATTTCTGTTATTTACTGTTTTACATTGGCTCATTTTATGAGGCAAGACTAAAAATGCTTTTGATCTGAGTCAACTTTGCAGCATAATCAATGCAAGCGAGAAAATCCTCCTTTTCAAGATCAGGATAGTCTACCAATAATTCTTCCACAGTCATCCCTGATGCCATTAATTCAAGCATATTTTCAACAGGATAGCGAAGCCCACGGATAGTTGGTTTTCCGTGGCAAATATCCGGGTCAATGGTTATTCTTTTAAATAGTTCCTGATTCATAAGCCAATAATTTATTTTAATACAAATATACTTTAAAATTCTGGAAATCTAAATATTATTGCGTTCTTAGCCTGCTATTATACCTCATTTTTAATTTTTTCATTCCTTAATTTTTTCATTTCCAATCTCAATTCACTCCTTATCCCATTCCCAAAGTCACTCCCTCTCCCCTTCATTTCCTCTTGATTGCTATCTTTGATCGTATTATCTTTGCAACTCAATTTTTGACAGAAACGCTGGAAAATTATATCCGATGAAGAATTTCAAAAGAACGCTGATTACTTCGGCTTTGCCTTATGCCAATGGCCCCGTCCATATTGGCCATCTTGCAGGTGTTTACGTACCTGCCGATATTTATGCTCGTTACCTCCGTCTAAAAGGTGAAGAGGTTGCCTTTATCGGCGGCTCAGACGAACATGGGGTGCCAATTACCTTAAAGGCCAAGAAAGAGGGGATTACGCCACAAGATGTAGTGGATAAATACCATGGGATGATCAAAGATTCTTTTGAGAAATTCGGGATATCCTTCGATGTTTATTCACGGACAAGCTCCAGGATCCATCACGAAACGGCGTCCGAAATTTTCAAAACAATTTATGATAAAGGCGATTTCACGGAACAAACCTCCGAACAATTTTATGACGAAGAGGCCAAACAATTCCTTGCAGACCGTTATATTACAGGGACTTGCCCAAAGTGCAATTTTGAAAAAGCCTATGGCGACCAATGCGAAAGCTGTGGGAGTACCTTAAATGCAACCGACCTGATCGACCCAAAATCGATGTTGAGTGGGAATAAACCAATTCTTAAAGAGACCAAACATTGGTTCCTGCCTCTCGATCAGTATGAACCCTGGCTGCGCGAATGGATATTGGAAGAGCATAAAGAGTGGAAACCCAATGTTTACGGGCAGTGCAAATCGTGGATCGATGGCGGGTTAAACCCGCGGGCGGTAACACGCGACCTTGATTGGGGTGTTCCTGTACCCATTCCTGAAGCAGTTGGGAAAGTCCTTTATGTATGGTTTGATGCCCCCATCGGTTATATCTCAAACACAAAAGAGCTTTGCGAAGATCAACCTGAGAAATACGGAAAATGGGAAAAATGGTGGAAAGATTCAGATACCAGGATGTTACACTTTATTGGAAAAGACAATATCGTATTCCATTGTATTATATTTCCTGTTATTTTAAAAGCTGAGGGTACCTATAATTTGCCAGACAACGTCCCCGCCAATGAATTTTTGAACCTGGAAGGGGATAAAATTTCGACTTCACGGAACTGGGCAGTCTGGCTGCATGAATACCTTGAAGATTTCCCCGGAAAGGAAGATGTCCTGAAATATACACTTACGGCCAACGCACCTGAGACAAAGGACAACGACTTCACATGGAAAGATTTCCAGACCCGCAACAACAGCGAGTTGGTAGCAATCCTTGGAAATTTTGTGAACAGGGCTTTGGTTCTTACCGACAAATATTACAATGGCGAAGTTCCAGCTTTGGGTGAACTTACTGAATATGACAGCAATGCACTTACAGAAATTGGAAAGTTGAAAGTTGAAACTGAAAAGGCGTTGGACACTTTCCATTTCCGTGAAGCATTGAGACTTGCAATGGAAATGGCTCGTTTGGGAAATAAATACCTTGCCGACATGGAACCCTGGAAAGTGGTGAAGACCGATCCGGAACGTGTGAAAACAATACTGAATGTGGCACTTCAGATCACTGCCAATCTGACAATTGTTTTTGAACCATTCCTTCCTTTCTCGATGAACAAACTGTGCGGGATGATGAACCTGCCCAAATTTGATTGGAGCGAACTTGGCCGTACAGACCTGATTGGGGCAGGCCACAAAATTAACACACCGGAACTTCTGTTCGAGAAGATCGAAGATGATGTGATCCAGGCACAGGTTGATAAACTTCAAGCCACAAAAAAAGCCAATGAGTTGGAGCAAGCCACAGCAAAACCTGCAAAGGAAAATATTGAATATGAGGACTTTGCCAAAATGGATATCCGTATTGGTACGATCATAGCTGCCGAAAAGGTGGCTAAAACAAAGAAATTATTAAAGCTTACAATTGATACCGGCATTGATCAGCGGACGGTAGTATCCGGAATTGCAGAATATTTTGAATCTGAGAAAATTATCGGACAGCAGGTTTCTA